>JBOHTX010000246.1:0-3185 GCA_050733855.1 Vulcanimicrobiaceae bacterium | reverse complement strand
AGCTGCACGTTGGCGCGAAGCCGTTCGCGCAGCCGCTCGCCTTCCGCGCCGCGGACGATCGCGAGTGCGGCGCGCGCGGCCGCGGCGAGCGGCGGCGCAAGCGAGGTATCGAAGATGAAGCTGCGCGCCCGGCTCACCAGCAATTCGACGACGTCGCGGCTCGCGGCGACGAAACCGCCCTGGTCGCCGAACGCCTTCGAGAGCGTTCCCACCACGACGATCCGCGGGTCGGCGAACGCGCGCGCCGCTCCCGCGCCGGTAGGTCCGGCGATTCCGAGCGCGTGCGCCTCATCGAGCACGAGCAGGTCGCCCGGACGCAGCGCGCCGAGCAGCGCGGCGAGGTCGAGCGCGTCGCCGTCCATCCCGAAGATGCTCTCGCTGACGACCAGCGCGACCGGTGCCGCCTCGGCGGCGAGCGGCGGAAGCGTCGCGTGCGGGTAGATGTGCTTCGGTCGTGCGCACAGGCGGATCGCATCGATCGCGCTCGCGTGCACGAGGCGGTCGGAATACACGATATCGCAGAGCGTGCCGAGCGTGGCGACCGCACCGAGCACGGCCAGATAGCCGGAAGAGAACAGCAGCACGCGTTCGCGGCCGAGCCAGGCGGCGAGTTCGCGTTCGAGCGCGGCGTGCTCCGGGTGCGCGCCCGCCAGCAAACGCGAGCCGCCGGAGCCGGCGCAGGCACTTGCGCGCAGCGCCTCGAGCACGTGCGGGTCGCGCGAGAGCCCGAGATAATCGTTCGAAGAGAAGTCGAGCGCGCCCGGCGGGAGTGCCTCGCGCACCTCGCGGCGCAGGGCCGCCGCCTCGATCCGCGCGAGTTCTCGCGCAATCCGCTCGCGCGCGCTCATCGCCCGGAACGGGCGCTCGCCGCGAGCCGAGCGTCCGTCTCGGCGGCGGCGTCGAGCGCTTCGCGGAGCGCGCCGGCGAAATCGCGCAGCTCGCTTTCGCTCGACGAGAGCGGCGGCACCAGTTGGATCGCGTCGCCGAGCGGCCGCGTGAACTGTCCGCGCCGGTAGAGGTCGTTCGCGATCCGCCAGGCCGGCGACGAGGCATCCGCGGGCGCGATGCGCTCGGCGCGTAGCTCGATCGCACACATTAGGCCCGCACGCCGTACGTCGCGGACGAGCGGATGCGTTCCAAGCCGCGCGAGCATCGGCCCGAGCGCGCGTTCGAGCGCGGCGACGTGCGCGAGCGTCCCTTCGCGCTCGAACAGCTCGAGCGAGGCCAGGGCGGCGGCGCAGGCGATCGGGTTGGCGGCATACGAGTGACCGTGAAAGAACTGCTTGCCTTCGCCCGCCGCGCCGAGGAACGCTTCGTAGACTCGTTCGCGCGCGAGCGTTGCGGACAGGGCGAGCGTGCCGCCCGAAAGCCCCTTCCCGAGCGTCACGATATCGGGCTCCAGACCGAGTTGCTCGAAGGCGAACATCGTCCCCGTCCGCCCGAAGCCGGTTGCGATCTCGTCGACGATCAGCAGGGGTTTGCGCGCGGCGCGCAACGGCGCATAGCTTTCCGGCGGAACGATGCGCATCCCGGCGGCCGCTTGCACGAGCGGCTCGACCACGATCGCCGCAAGGTCGCCGCGCGCGAGCGAGGCTGCCAGCTCGCCGGCCGCGACGCTCTCGAAACAGAGCGCGCCGAAGCGCGCTTTGAAGAGCGCGATATCGGAGACGCTCATGGCGCCGACCGTATCGCCGTGGTACGCGCCGCCCAGACGCGCGATCCGCGTGCGCTGCGGTTCGCCCCGCTGCTGCCAGAACTGCAGGGCCATCTTGAGGGCCGCTTCGATCGCGCTCGCACCGTCGCTTGCGAAGAAGGCGCGCTCGAGCCCGCTCAAGGCCGCGAGGCGCGCTGCGAGCGCTTCTGCGACCGGATTGGTCGCGCCGAGCGCGGTGACGTGATCGAGTTCGGCCGCCTGCCGTGCGATCGCGGCGACGATGTGCGGGTGCGCGTGTCCGTGGATCGTCGTCCAGATCGACGAGACGGCGTCGAACAGCTCGCGCCCGCGCGCGTCGACGAGGCGCGTCCCGAAAGCGCGAACGAAGGTCCGCTCCTCGCGCGGAAAGCCGGACATCTGCGTAAACGGGAGCCAAAGGTGCGAGCCCACCGCCGGGCCGTTCGCCGCGCGAGCGCGTGCTCAGCCCTGCTCGCGCGCTCCGTTCTGGACGGAGAGTTCCCAGCGGTAGCCGTCGGGGTCGTGGAACCAGAGGCCCATGTGCGGCGAGCCGGGCCCCTCCGGGCCGATCTCCTCGCCGGGGTCTTCCAGCACCACGTCGTTCTCTTTGAGGCTCGCCAGGGCCGCGCGCAACGTCGGCATATCCTTGACGTGGAAGGACAGATGCTCGATGCCGAGCGGTCCGGGCTCGGCGCGAAAGAGCGCGATCGTGATCGCGTCGTTGCTCACCGCGATGCCGTCGTCGAAGCGAAACAGTTCGTCGAGATCGAAATTCGTCGCCCACCATTTCGCGCTTGCGTCCGGGTCGCTGACCGCAAGGCTGAAGTGGCCGACGACGCCGAGTGGGACGCGCACCGCCGAGCGTTGGCGATAGTTGTTCGCGAAACCTCCGCGTTCGGCGAATGCCGGGAGGACGGGCGCGGTGTTCTCCCGGAAGCACTCGGCGCGACGGTGGGTCCATCTGCGAGCGGAGGCTGAGATCATGAGCGACGCGGCGATCAGCGGCATCGACATCCACACCTATTTCGTCAAGGACGCCGCGCGCGCGGTCGCCTTCTGGCGCGATGTGATGGGCTTACGACCGACCGAGATTGACGAAGGCATGGGCGGAGAATTCGTACTGCCGGACGGCGCGACGTTCGGGCTCTGGAAGATGGAGGACGGCTCGTGGCAAGCGGGCGGCGGGATCATGTTCGCGGTTGCGGACGCGCGCGCGGCGGCCGACGCATTCCGCAGCCGCGGCGTGAAGGTCGCCGAGCACATCGAAGAGACGCCCGTCTGCTACATGGCCTTCGCCGAAGACAGCGAAGGCAACTCGTTCGTGCTGCACCAACGCAAGCGACCCTAAGCGGCAGGCCGCGAACTCAGCTCGCAACGCGTGGCCGCCGATACCCCCGCGGAGTGGAGTTCCGCATGGCATCGTACGGCAGACTTCGACTGACGTTCCTCGTCGTTCTTGTGCCCCTGTGCGCCCTGGCGGCGTGCTCGGGCGGAGGCGGGGCCAGTCCACCCT
>JBOHTX010000245.1:0-3199 GCA_050733855.1 Vulcanimicrobiaceae bacterium | reverse complement strand
CCCACGGAACTGCGCTCGCCGCCGACGATCCCGGCGATCGCGAGCGGGCCGTCGTCGTCGGCGATCGCGAGCACGCTCGGGTCGAGTGCGCGCTCCTCGCCGTCGAGCGTGCGCAAGCGTTCGCCGGCGCGCGCATCGCGCACGACCACCCGCCCTCCTGCGATCTGCGCCAGATCGTAGGCGTGCAACGGCTGCGCGCATTCGAGCATCACGAAGTTCGTGACGTCGACCACGCCGTCGAGCGGACGCTGACCGGCAAGCGCCAGCCGCAGCCGCAGCCCGAGCGGCGCGGGGCGAACGACGATCCCGCCGAAACGTTGCGCGACGAAGCGGCGGCAATCGGCGCTCTCGAGACGGACCAGCGCATCCGAGTTCAGCGCGCGCGCATCGGCCGCTTCCCAGGTCTCCGGCATGCGCAGCGGAAGCCCGAGGGCTGCAGCGAGTTCGCGCGCCAGCCCGAGCACCGACATCGCGTCGACGCGATTGGCCCCGATCTCGACTTCGAGGACATCGTCGTTCAGACGGTAGTGCGACACGAGGTCGCAGCCGAGCGGCAGGTCCTCGTCGAGGTGCAGGATTCCGTTCTCGAAACCGGCCGCCGCGAGGCCCAGCTCCTCGATCGACACGAGCATCCCCTCGGAGGCTATCCCGCGCATGGTGCGCGCGCCGATCGCGAGGCCGCCGGCAAGCTCGGCGCCGAGCGTCGCCACCGGCACCAGATCGCCGGCCGCCACGTTGTCGGCGGCGGTCGCGATCGTCAGGCTCTTCGCGGCGCCGATATCGACCGTGCAGACCCGCAAGCGATCGGCGTTGGGATGCGGCACGACCTCGCGCAAGCGGCCCGCGACGACCCCGCGCAAGGGCGGGCGCCGCTCGATCGATTCGACCGGAAAACCGAGCATCACCAAACGCTCGGCGAGCGCATCGCTCCCGAGTTCGCACGCGAGGTAGTCGCGCAGCCAGGCCAGCGGAAGTCTCATGCGAGTTCGGCGAGCATGCGTGGATCGTTCTCGAAGAGCACGCGGATATCGTCGATGTCGTGGCGCACCATCGCGACCCGGTCGGCCCCGATTCCAAAGGCCCAGCCGCGCACCTGCGACGGATCGTAGCCCGCGCCGCGCAGGACCGCCGGATGCACCATTCCGCAGCCGCCCAGTTCGATCCAACCCGCGCCGCCGCAGGTGCGGCAGCCCGCGCCGCCACAGCCGGGGCAGGTCGTATCGACCTCGGCGCTCGGCTCGGTGAAGGGAAAGTACGAGGGCCGGAAACGCACGCGCTGTTCGCCGCCGAACAGTTCGCCGAACAGTGCGGCCAAGATTCCCTTGAGATGGCCGAGATGGATTCCCGGCGCCACCAAGAGCCCTTCGACTTGGTGAAACATCGGCGAGTGGCGCGCATCGATCGCATCGCGGCGGTACGCCTTACCCGGAACGACGATCGCGAGCGGCGGCGGATGCCGCTCCATCGTGCGCACTTGCATCGGCGAGGTATGCGGTCGCATCACGAGCCCGGCGCGCAGGTAGAACGAATCGAGCCCGTCGCGCGCGGGATGATCGGGAGCGATGTTGAGCGCATCGAAGGCGTAGCGTTCGGTTTCGATTTCGTCGCCGAGCACGACCGCGAAGCCGCGCCGTTCGAAGAAGTCGCACATATCCTCGAGCGCCCGGCGAATCGGGTGAATCGAACCGCTGCGCGCCGGGAGCGCCGGGAAGGTGACGTCGACCGTCTGCGAGAGTTCGGCGCCCAGGGCCCGCAGCGCGAGGGCCGCTTCGCGCTCCGCCAGCGCCCCTTCGAGCCGCGCCGCCGCTTCGTTCATGGCCTTGCCGGCGTTCGGGCGCAGCTCCGCGGGAAGCGCCCCGAGCGTGCGCCGCAAGAGGGTCAGTTCGCCGCTTCGCCCGAGATAGCGAACGCGTAGCGCCTCGAGGGCCGCGGGCTCGGCGGCTTGGCCGATTGCCGCCGTTGCGGCCGCCTCGAGTGCGGAGAGTTGGACCTCGAGCTCGATCGGGAGCGCTCCTTCGGCTGGGCCGGCGGTGGAATGCGAACGCCCGGCCGATTCGGCCGGGCGTTCACGGGTTCTTTTTTCGCGGTGCGCGTCAGCCGCTTGCCGGCGCTTGGTTCATCTGGCGGTACATCAGATAGGCGTAAATCGAACCCGTGCTCGTGAACAGTTTCCAGAAGCGGTCGTTCGTGCGCATCGATCAGCGAGTACCCTTCTTCGTGTTGTATCACGGCGGCTGCCGGTGACGACAGTCCGAGTATAGCACGCGTCTTTTGGGGCGCCAAGACTTGACAAAACGGACGGTTCCGGGCGAGAGCGCCCCGTCAGCCGGGCGATTGCTGCGACCAAACATACAGGAGGATCGCCCCCGCGACGGCCGCGTTGAGGCTTTCGCCGTGCCCCTTCTGAGGAATCGCGACGGCCCGGTCGGCTGCCGGCAGCCAGCCGGTCCCCCGGCGCTCGCCGCCGATGGCCAGCAGGCTTCGGTCGGGGAAGCGGAAGCCGGCGAGCGGCTCCCCCGCGCCCGAGGCCGCGACCAGCGTGTAGCCGGCCGCGGCGGCCGCGGCGACCAGCTCGCCCGCGGCGGCGAGCGCGAGCCGGACCCGGAAGAGCGCCCCCATCGTGGCTCGCACGACCTTGGGCGCGAACGGGTCGACGCCGCCCCGCCCGAAGACGATCCGCTCCACCCCGAAAATTTCGGCCGATCTGACGAGCGTGCCGGCGTTTCCCGGGTCTCCGACCCCGGCCAGCAGCAGGATCGGGCCACCGTCGAGGAGCGTTTCGGGCCGCTCGATGACCATCGGAAAGACGGCGACCAGCCCCGGCGGGCTTTCGAGGTCCGAGATGCGGGCGAGCGCCCTGGGGCTCGTCAGGTAGGGAGCGACCGGGAGCCCCGGCGGCAGACCCGGCAGCGCGGCCTGGGTCGCGAAGACCGACTCGGGTTCGCGACCTGCCGCGAGCGCTTCGCGCAAGAGGGTCGGGCCCTCGACCGTGAAGCGGCCGGCGGCGCGCCGGCCCTTGGGCTGCAGGAGCGCGCGCACGGCCGCGAGCCGCGGAGAGCGCTCGCCGAGCGGGATCGGTTCCACCGGGGGGCGCTTCACGGACGAGGGAAAGCGGGCCCCCTCGGGCGAGAAGTGAGCGTGACTCCGCGCGGACGCATTGCCGAACTGGCGTTCCTGATCGCGATCGTCCTGGCGGTCG
>JBOHTX010000244.1:0-3205 GCA_050733855.1 Vulcanimicrobiaceae bacterium | reverse complement strand
TTGCAGTGCGTGATCACCGTCGCCGCGCGGCCGAGCAGCGAAGCCCCGTGCGCAGCGAGCGCGCGATCGACCGCGCGCTGCTCCCCGTGAATCGCACGCGCTTCGGCGAGCAGGTCGCCCTCGGCGGCGAGCACCCGGTCGACCGCCCACGCGAGGTTCACCGCCGTCGGCCGCGCGCTCCGAATCTTCGCGGCCGCAGCCGCAAAGGCGCCCACATCGCTCGCTAGCCGGCGCGCGAGCGCGATCCCGTAGGCTGCGAAGACCCCGATGCACGGCGCGCCGCGGACCGCGAGCGTCGCGATCGCTTCGGTCACCTCGTCGGCGTCGCGCGCAACCCGCCGCACGAGTTCGGCCGGCAGCATCCGCTGATCGACGTAGCCGACGCCCGCAGGCTCCTCGCCGGTGGTTTCGACCCAGAAGACGGCTTCGAGCGGCACGAGCGCGTCGTTCAGCCGCGAGCGGCGCAGTGCCTGGAGGAGCGGGTTACGAAGCGGCCGCGCGCTCTCCGTGGGTGGCGAAGCAGGTGCGGCAGTAGACCGGCCGGTCGCCGCGCGGCCGGAACGGGACGGTCGTGGTTACGCCGCAGCGGGCGCAGACGATCTCGTGCGACTGCGGGCCGGCCGCAGCCGTCTCACGCACGAGCTTACGCTGTTCGCGGCAGGGCTTACAGCGCTGCGGTTCGTTCTCGAAGCCGCGCTCGGCATAGAACGCCTGTTCCCGGACCGAGAAAACGAACGACGTCCCGCAGTCTTTACAGGTCAGGCTCTTGTTCTGCACCAGGTCCCCCAAGCCGCAAACATGGCCCGGCCGCGCCGGGCACGGCGCTGCCGCGTCTTCCCCGAGTATAGGCCAGCCCGCGCCCGCAAAAAAGCGAGCCAGAACACGTTTCGGCCGGCGCTACAGGCGGAGTAGCGCGAGGGCGGCGCGGGCCGCGTCGTAGCCTTTGTTGCCGCGGGCCGGGTCGGCGCGTTCCTCGGCCTGAGGGAGCGTCTCGGTGGTGAGCACGCCGAAGCCGATCGGGCGGCGCACCGCGAGCTGCACGTCCATCAGCCCGCGGGCGCACTCGCCGGCGACGTACTCGAAGTGCGGCGTCTCGCCGCGGATCACGACCCCGAGCGCGACCACGGCGTCGTAGCGCTCGCGCTCGAAGAGGAGCCGCGCCGCGAGCGGCAACTCGAAGCAACCGGGGACGCGGTGCAGCCCGCGCCGCTTCCGCGCGATCCCGGCCTCGTCGAGCGCGCGATGGGCGCCGGCTTCGAGCCAGTCGGCAAGCGCATCGTAAAAGCGCGCGCTGACGATCCCGATCCGCTTGCCGCGAACGCTCTTGGGCGCATCGGACGCCGCCTCGGAAGCCGGGTCGCGAGGCGACGTCTCCTTTTTCACGACGCGGCATCCAAGAGGTGGCCGAGTTTTTCGCGCTTGGTTTCCATGTAGTGGGCGTTGTGCGTGTTCGCCGGGATCTCGAGCGGGACGCGCTCGACGATCGCGAGACCGTAACCTTCGAGCCCGACGATCTTCTTGGGATTGTTCGTGATCAAGCGCATCTCGCACACGCCGAGATCGGCGAGCATCTGCGAGCCGAGCCCGTAGTCGCGCTTGTCGACCGGCAGCCCGAGCGCCAGGTTCGCCTCGACGGTATCGGCGCCGCGATCCTGCAGCTCGTAGGCGCGCAGCTTGTTGGCGAGGCCGATCCCGCGCCCTTCCTGGTGCAGGTAGAGAAAGACGCCGCGGCCCTCGCGCGCGATCAGCTCGAGCGCAGCGTCGCGTTGCGCCGCGCAATCGCAGCGCAGCGAATGGAGCGCGTCCCCCGTCAGGCACTCCGAGTGCACGCGGACGAGCAAATTCTTGCCGTCGCCGAGCTCGCCCATCACCATCGCGACGTGCGCCACCCGGTCGATCGAGGTCTCGTAGGCGACCCCGTGAAAATCGCCGTGCACCGTCGGCAACTCGAACTCGGCGATCCGCTGCACGAGCTTTTCGGTCCGCATCCGGTAGGCGATCAGGTCCTTGACGGTGATCAGTCGCAGCCCGTGCCGCTTCGCGAACTCGCGCAACTGCGGGAGGCGCATCATGGTGCCGTCGTCGGCCATGATCTCGACCACGACGCCGGCCGGATAGAAGCCGGCGAGCCGCGCGAGGTCGACGGCCGCTTCGGTCTGCCCCGCGCGCACGAGCACCCCGCCGTCGCGCGCACGGAGCGGAAAGGTATGACCGGGACGCAAGAAATCCGAGGGCTTTGCGCTCGGGTCGAGCAGCGCGCGGATCGTTTCGGCGCGGTCGTGGGCCGAAATGCCGGTCGTCGTGCGGTTGCGCGCTTCGATCGAGACGGTGAAGGCCGTCTCGTGAACCGCGGTATTGTCGGAGACCATCTGCGGTAGCTGC
Source organism: Vulcanimicrobiaceae bacterium (assembly GCA_050733855.1). GTDB lineage: Bacteria > Vulcanimicrobiota > Vulcanimicrobiia > Vulcanimicrobiales > Vulcanimicrobiaceae > JBOHTX01. Next base: position 823 of record JBOHTX010000244.1, on the reverse strand, counting down.
AGTTCGTCGAGCCGCTTGCCGATCAGCGGCACGCAGACGAGCCCCCCGGCTTCCTTGCGCATGAAGTTGATCGCCTCGGGCGTCACCATCTGGGCCGCCATCACGAGGTCGCCTTCGTTTTCGCGGTCCTCGTCGTCGAGCACGATCACCATCTTGCCCGCGCGGATGTCGCCGATCGCGTCGTCGATCGAATCGAAAATCGGCTCTGGCGGCTCGCTCTCGACGCTACGGCCCAGTTCCGGGAGCGCTTTGGCCAGCGCCTGGATGGAGCGGTAGGTCGGCGAGCGCCGCCCCGAACGCAGCAAGCTGATCGCGCTCTCGGTCAGCCCGGAGCGGCTCGCCAGCTCGCTCTGGGTGAGGCCGGAGCGCTCGATCGCGGCCCGCAGACGGACGGAGAAATCGGTCGGCACACCTCTAGTTGACACCGGGAATTGACGTTTGTCAAGCGTTGCCCATCGCTTTGCAGGCGTCAACTCCGGCATGACGAGGTCGCCGTCGAGCCAAAGACAGCACAGGCGGGCGCCTCGTCGCATTGTGATGTGACGCACAGCTCCGTTAAGAACTTCACATACACCACTGGAATGGTGCCGGCGCCGTCTGCGAGAATCGTCGCCGCAAATGAAGTCGATGCGCGTGCTTGGCGCGGTTGGAATCGCCGTGCTTTCGTTTGCCGTAACCTCCTGCGGCGGCGGCGGTTCGCCGCCGACGACAAATTCAACGCCGACGCCGAAGCCGACCGCTACGGCGACGGCGACGGCCTCACCGACGGCTACGCCGACGGCTACGCCGACTGCTACGGCGACGGCCGCACCGACGGCTACGC
>JBOHTX010000243.1:0-3221 GCA_050733855.1 Vulcanimicrobiaceae bacterium | reverse complement strand
GAACACCCCGCTCCCTCCGCCGCCGCCCGGCTACGCGCCGCCGCAAAATCTCGGCAAGGCGCTGCGCCAATACTTTCCCGGCTACAACTTCCCCGGCGGCGGCCGAACCGCGAACGGCAACGTAGCGCCGTAGGCTTTACGTCGGCGCAGGTTCGTCGAGCCGCGGGAAGAGGGAGCGCTCGGCTGGCGCGGTGCGCGTGCCGGGATCGAGGCCGCCCCAGGCGAGTGCCCGATCCCACGGACCGCTCGGCGCGCCGGCGAGTCCGAGTTCGTTCCGGATCTTGGCCGCGGTCTGCGGCAGGAATGGCGCGAGCAGGTGCGCGAGCCGCCGCAGGCCTTCGCACAATTCGTAGAGTGCGCGGTCGAGCGCGGCGTCCTCGCCGCGCTTGGCCAGCTCCCACGGCTTCTCTGTCTCGACGAACCGATTGAGGGCGCCGACGTAGTCCCAGATCGCTTCGAGCGCGTCGCGGAAATCGAGCGCCGCGATCTGCGCGCCGACGCGCGGCCCGAGCTCGTCGAAACGCTCGAACGCGCTCGCACCGGCGCGCGCCGGCACGATGCCCTCGCGATAGCGCGCCAGCATCGCAAGCGTTCGGCGCACCAGGTTGCCGAGGTCGTTGGCGAGGTCGGCGTTGCGGCGCGCTTCGAGTTTTTCGATCCCGAACGAGAAATCGCTGCCGAAGGGTGCTTCGCGTAAGAGAAAGTAGCGGATCGCATCGGCGCCGTAGCGTTCGACGAGCGCAAAGGGTTCGATCACGTTGCCCTGGCTCTTGGAGATCTTCGAGCCTTCGAGCAGGATCCAGCCGTGCGCGAACACGCGGCGCGGTTCGGGCAGGCCGAGCGCCCAGAGCACCGCCGGCCACACGATCGTGTGGAAGCGCGCGATCTCCTTGCCGATTAGCTGCACGTCGGCCGGCCAGAACGTGCGGAAGCGCTCGCCGTTCGCGGCATACTCGAGTGCAGTGACGTAGTTGAGCAGCGCGTCGAGCCAGACGTAGATCGTCCCGCCGCCCGGGATCGGCACGCCCCAACTGACGCTCGTGCGCGAGATGCACAGGTCCTCGAGCCCGCCTTCGAGGGTCGCGAGCATCTCGTTGTAGGCGCGTTCGGGCCGCAGCCACTCGGGCTGCGCGCGATAATGCGCGAGCAGCCGGTCGCGGTAGCGCGAGAGCGCGAAGAACCAGTTCTCTTCGGAGAGCCAACTGACGGGCCGCCCGCACTCGGGGTTCGGGCAGCGCCCGTCGACGAGTTTGGATTCGAGCCAGAAGGTCTCGTCGTTGGTGCAGTACCAGCCTTCGTAACTGCCGAGGTAGATATCGCCCGAGGCTTTGAGCTGCTCGAAGACCTCGATGACTTGTGCGACGTGGCGCGGCTCGGTCGTGCGGATGAAGCCGTCGTAGGCGATGTCGTAGGCGACCGCGAGCGCCTTCCAGCGCTCGATCAGCGAATCGGCGAAGGCCTGCGGCGCGAGCCCGGCGACGGCCGCGGATTGCGCGACCTTCTGTCCGTGCTCGTCGGTCCCGGTGAGAAAGAACGTCGGTCCGAGCGTGCGATGATAGCGCGCCAGCACGTCGGCTGCGACCTGCGTGTAGGCGTGCCCGATATGCGGATTTCCGCTGATGTAGAAGATCGGGGTCGTCACCATGAACCCATCGCGCGCCATCGCTCGCAGGCTACGTTCTCCCGCCCACCGCGACCTGGCGCTCGCTGGAGACTCGCCGAAGTCGGCTTCCGCTTTCGCTGAGCGGATAAAGGTGCCGTCGACATTATGATCGAGGACTATCACCGATGAAACGCATCGAATCGCGGGACGTGCCGCTGCCGAAGCATCGCCGCCCATTTACCCCTGGCGAGATGCTCGAAGAAGAATTTCTGGTGCCTCTTGGCCTCTCACAGCAGGCGCTCGCGGCAGCGATCGGGATGGATCGTCCGTCGGTCAACTCGCTCCTTCGCGGCAGGCGTGCGGTGACGCCGAGAACGGCACTGCGGCTAGAGCGGGCACTTGGCGTCTCGGCGCAGTTCTGGTTGAACCTGCAGCAGGACGTCGACTTGTGGGACGCGATCCATGACCGCGAACTCAGGAGCGATTTGGACCGCATCAAGCGGATCGATTTGCGAACACGGCCCCAGCGGCGGAAGAGCGCCGTCTAGGTCACGCGCAGACAGTCGGACGTCTTTGAGAATTCGTGCGAGCGTGCCGGCCGGCAAGTCCCGATTTCCATGAACCGGAACCGTTGAAGCGCGCCCGTCCGCGTGCCGAATGAAGTGGTGCGACCCGGCGATGCGGGTGACCGTAAAACCGGCGCGGCGGAGCGCTCGAAGCAGGTCCTTGCCCGAGATAGCCGGCTGTCCACGACCGCTCAGCCCCGAGGCCCTAAGCCGCCGGCAAAGTGATTTCGACGGCCTCTAAGCGCGCCGTCCCGGCGTCGCTCGGGGGTATCTCGTCACCGTGTGCGCGCCGCTCCGCGATGCACAGCTCGATGACTTCCCGCGCCATTTTCAGAGCTTCGTCGACGGTCTCACCCCAGGTGTGCGCCTCAGGGAGCGCCGGAATGATCACATTGAACGCAGTCCCGTCTGGCTCGGGTTCAAGAAGAACCGCATAGCGAAGTTCCATGCTCGCCCATCTACGCTAGGCTCGCGATGAACCCCTCGAAACGAAGAGGCGGAAGATTTGCGAACGCGGCGGGAGCGGCGGAAGAGCGCCGTCTAGGCGGCTCAGGCGTCGACGCGTCGATGTCGAGGACGAACGCTCCACCGCGACCTGGCGCTCGCGGAAGGCACCGCCGTCCGATTTTTAGGGCGGCCGAGGTTGACAAAGATACGCCATTCGCGTAAATATCTACGCATAATGCGTATATCGCGAGCGCTCGCGGCACTCTTTCCGCCGGTGCGGCGGCGGCTGCTTGCGGCGCTGCTGCTGCAGCCTGACCGCTGGTGGTTTCAGTCGGAACTGGCGGCCCACCTGGCGACGACCTCTTCTAGCCTCCAGCGCGAGCTTGCATCGCTCTGCCGCGCCGGTTTGCTCGAAAGCAAGCGTGAAGGGCGGAGGAGGTACTTTCGGGCGGCGCGCGGGCACCCGCTCTTCGGCGACCTTCACGGCATCTTCGAAAAGACGGCCGGGATCGCGCCGGCCTTGACGGCGGAACTCGCTCGATACGGGGAGCGGATTCGATGGGCACTGTTGTATGGATCGGTCGCTCGCGGCGACGAGCACGATG
>JBOHTX010000242.1:0-3229 GCA_050733855.1 Vulcanimicrobiaceae bacterium | reverse complement strand
CCTCGAATTCCGTGCGCGGACCCGCGATCGTGGTGCGGATCCTGCATCCGGTCGCCGATCTGCGGCTCGCGCTCACGAGCGTCGACGGCAATGCCGTCTCGATCGTCGACGTTCCCCCCGATCAGCGCAGCGCCACCCTGCCGGCGCCGAGCGTGAGCGCGCCGACCCGCTACGATGTCGTCGCAACCTATCGCGACGGCTTCGGACAAGAGACCGTGATCCGGCCGGTCGTCGTGCGGCCGTAGCGATGCGCCGGAGCGCGCTTCCGCGTCTCGCGCCCAGCGTCGTCGTGCGGCCGCGCATCTCCGATTGGCTCGAGCGCCACGCCGCGCTGCCCTTGCGCCTACTCGCCGGACCGGCCGGAACCGGCAAGACCACCGCCGTCGTCAGCTATCTCGCCGAGCACGGCGGCGGCTACGCCTACGTCGCGCTCAAGGCCGACGACTCGCCCGAACTCCTGCGCGAACGGATCGCGGCGGCGCTCGGCCTCAGCTACGTTCCGGCTTCTTTCCCGGCGCTGGTCGCGGCGATCGCGACCGCGGCGCCCTGCGAGATCGTGCTCGATCAGGTCGAACGAGCGACCCAAGAGACGCTCGAAGAGATCGCCGAACTCGCTTCGGAAGCGCCGCTCGACGTCTCGTTCATCGTGCTCGCACGCTCGCGTTGCGCAGTCGACGGGAGCCGGATGGTCGCGCGCGGCCTGGGCGCGATCCTCGATGCGGCCGCGCTCGCCTTCGACGCCGGCGAGATCGCGCGCCTCTGCGAAGCGCACGGCATCGCCTATGCGCCGGCCGAGGTCGCACATTTCCTCGAAGAGACCGAGGGCTGGCCGCTGGTCGCGAGCTGGGCGCTGCGCGAAGCGGCCAGCGCGGGCGCGCCGCTCGGCACGGCTTTCGAGCGCTGGAGCCGCACGAGCGCGCGGCATTTTCGCGAGTTCATCGACGGCGAGCTGGCCGCAGCCGGCGATTCGTATCGCGCGGCCTTTCGGATCGCGCTACGCGACGCGCCGCAATCGCGCGACGACCGCGAACGGCTGGCCGCACTCGAAGCCAAGGGCCTCTTCGTCACCTTCGCCGACGAAGCGTATCGTCCGTATCGGGTCGCCCGGCAGCTCGATCTGGGAGCGGCCGGGACGTTCGATGCGGGCCGCCCCGATCCGAGCGCGCTGCTCGTCGTGCGCCTGTTCGGCCGCTTCGATGCACGCATCGGCGACCGTCCGATCGTCTGGATCCGCCGTCGCGAAGCGCAGATCTTCAAGTATCTGCTGCTCAAGCCCAAGGGCTCGGCCTCGCGGACGGAATTGCGCGAGCTGTTTTGGCCGCAGGCCGATCACCATCTGGCGACCCAAAGTTTGCGGACCGCCTGCTCGAATATTCGCAAGGCGCTGGCGGCCTTGGTCGGGTACGCGAACGTCGAGCGCTATTTCACGACCCGCGGCGAGATCGCCGTCGACTTGGCGAGCGCGGTCATCGATGCGCGCCGCTTCACCGCGCACGTCGCCGACGGCGATGCCGAGCGCGAACGGACCCGGCTCAAAGAAGCCTTTGCTCACTACCGCGCCGCCGAGTCGTTGTATAGCGGCGAGCTGCTCGCCGGCGAATACCCGGAGCCGTGGTACGCGGCGCGCGCGGCGATGTACCGCGCGCTCTATCGCGGCGTGCTCGAGCGAATCGCCGAATATCACGCCGAGGGCGGCCGGATGCGGCACGCCCGCGAATACGCGGCCCGCGCCCAGGAGTTACGCGCGCCCGATGAGGTGGTTGGCGTCGCGAGCCTGCAGCCCGCGTAGCGCCGCGCGGACCGGCGCGCGTAGCCAGACCCGGTAGTTCCCGGTCGTCATCGGCTGCCAGCCGCCACCCAGTCGCAACGCCTGGTCGAGCGCGCTCCCGCGGCTCACCACGACCGTATCGACGGCCTGCGAGCGCAGCACTTCTTCCCAGCCGGGTGCGAGCCGCACCACGCCGACGTATTCCCGCCACACGCGCGGCGGATACGGGTCGGCGCGACCATCGATGAAGACCCCGAGATTGCGGTAGCCGATCAGCGCCCCGCACCACGCAAAATTCGCGCAAAAGACGCGATGCGTACCCGGCAGACGGCGAATCGCGGCGATCGCGGGGGCTCCGTTGGCGCCGCTTGTGGGCGGCGCGAGCGCCGCGAGCCGAACTCCGACCCCGAGCGTCACCGCGAGCGCGAAGCTCGTCACCGCGACCCCGGCGAAGCGCGCGCGCCAAGGCCTCGCGCCGGACGCAGAGGATGCGGCGGCGGGCGCGCCCGCAAAAAACGGGACGCTGCGGGTCAGCCGTTCCGCCACGATCGGAAACGCGACGAGCGCGAAGATCGGAACGTTGCGCACTTCGAAGAGCGCGAGGTACCCGAAAACGGCGAGCACGAGCGAATCGCAGAGTCCGCGGCGGCCGTCGCGCGGTGCCGCCAAGATCGCGCCCAGCGCGAGCGGTAGCACGCCGAAGGCGAAGGCCGGATCGCCGAGCGTACTCGGGCGCCACTCCTCGATGTAGTGGGTGATCGAGCTGCCGAAGAGGCTGACGGCATAGAGCGGCAGTCCCCAACCGAAGGGGTTGCAACAGATCGCCGCGAGCGATCCGAGCGCGACCAGAGCTCGCCGGCGTGCGCGCGGCGACCAGCCGCCGTCGTCGAGCAGCGCACCGCCCGCGAAGATCGCGGCCAGGACCGGCGCAAGCATCGCGCTCGCATGCACGTTCGACCAGAGTGCGGCCACCGCGATCGCCGCGTACGCGAGCGCTCCGTCCCACTCGAGCAACAACAGAAAGAGCGCGAGCAGCGGCCAAGCCGCGACCTGCGCGCGGACGCCGAACGATTCCAGCAGCGCGATCCCGGCGCACGTCATTCCGAAGGCGATCGCCCGCGGCGAAGCGCCGCGTTTTTCGGCGCGTGCGGCCGCGAGCAGCAACGCCGCGATCGGCGCGAGCGCGAGCGCCGCGGCGAAGACGTCCCAGGCGAGGCCGCTGCGCGCAAGCGACGCTGCGATCGAGAACAGCCACTCCTGCGGCGTCCAGGGTGCGCCGGGCGCTGCGAACGCTTGGGGGCCGAGCGCGCGCGGGATGTGGCCTGTCCGCAGGATCGTCGCGCCGAGCCAGCGCTGCCAAAACAGATCGCCATCGCCCGGCGGAAAGACGAGGGCGCTTGCGAAGAAGCGCGCCGCGAGAACCGCGGCGATCGGCCAGGCGTATTTCACTGAGAACGGGGC
>JBOHTX010000241.1:0-3229 GCA_050733855.1 Vulcanimicrobiaceae bacterium | reverse complement strand
GCTGCGCTCGGGCGCCCTGCTCGCAGCGGCGGAAGGTGCCTGCGGGCCGCTGCGCTAGCCGCACCGCGCATCGCTGCGCGGCGCGGCTGCGGCACGCAATCCTAGAAGATCCGCTGGATCTGCAGGAGGACTTTCATCTGATCGTCGGTCTGCCCGAGCAGGGCCTTGGCCTCGGCCTTCGCTTTGGCATCCTTGCCGCATTCCATTTCGAGCTTGGCCATATCCGCGATGGCATGTTCGTGCATCATCGCCATCGCCGTGAAGTCCTTGTCGACGTTGCCCGAGGGCTTCATCATCGACATCGAGCCGCCGGAGGTGCCGTGCATCATCATCGAATCGGCGTTGGCGCACATCGAGTTGCCGGCTGCCTGGGCCGGCGCGCCGTGGGCGAGCGTGGTGAGTCCGAGCGTCGCGACGAACGCCAAAGAAGCAAGAGTCCGCGAGGTGAGCATGATCCGTCCTTTCAGGGTGGGTGGAAGTCTCGCTGCGGATGGTAGCGCCGTTGGCCGGCGCTAGCAGTAAGCGGCCTTACGACGCACCGCAGCGCACCTCTGCGCAGGCGCAGCGTGCGCGCGGCGCGCCTTGTGCTGCCCCGGAGCGGGAGCAGGTCGCGAGAGCCGAATCGTCTGGGCGATGGAGCCGACCGTTCTCGATCATCCCGCAATCGCCGATCGGCTGGCACGGGTCCGTGCGCGCGAGACCCCGACCCCGGTCTTTCGGCGCTTGATCGAAGAACTCGGCGTCTTCCTCGCCTACGAAGCGACCCGCGACCTTGCGCGGAGCCGGACGACGGTCGAGACTCCGCTCGCCGTCGCGCAGGTCGAGCGGCTCGCCGGGCGCCCGGTCGTCGCCCCGGTGTTGCGCGCGGGCCTCGGGCTCTTGCCCGGATTCCTCTGCGTCATCGACGACGCCGTGGTCGCGCACCTCGGCTTCTTCCGAGATCCCGAGTCGCTTGCGGCGGTTCCCTACTACGCGAACCTGCCCGAACAGCTGCAAAGCTGCGCGGTGTTCTTGCTCGATCCGATGCTCGCAACCGGGCACTCGGCGGCCGCCGCACTCGACGTGCTGCGAGAACGCGGCGCCCGCGCCGCCACGCTGCTCTGCGTGATCGCGGCCCCCGAAGGGGTCGCGCATCTGGCCGAGCGTCACCCCGATGTGCGCGTCGTCACGTGCGCGCTCGACCTGCGGCTCGACCGGCACGGCTACATCGTTCCGGGCCTCGGCGATGCCGGCGACCGCATGTTCGGAAGCACCAGCTCCCTTCCGCGCGGCTACCGCCCCATGCGCCCCACTTCCTGAGAACCCGCCGGCGCGGGTGCCGCGGGTGCGCGCGGCTAACCGGGAGGGGCGATGCGGCCCGGATGGGATGAGTACTTCATGGAGATCGCGCGGACCGTCGCGACCCGGGCGACCTGTCCGCGCGCACGTGTCGGTGCGATTTTGGTTCGCGAGCACCGCATGTTGACGACCGGCTACAACGGCGCGCCGCGGCGGGTCGCGCACTGCACCGAGGTCGGCTGCGAGCTGGTCGGCGGCCACTGCGTGCGCTCGACGCACGCCGAAGCGAATGCGGTCGTTCAGGCGGCGTTGCACGGCGTCAGCCTCGAAGGCGCAAGCGCCTACTGCACCCACCAGCCCTGCGTGCAGTGTGCAAAGCTGCTGATCAGCGCGGGGGTCGAGCGGATCGTGTACGGCGAAGCCTATCCCGATCCGCTCGCGCAGGCGTTGCTGGCGGAAGCCGGCGTGGCGCTCGTGCCGTTCGCTTCGCTCGAGCGCGCCGGAGCGGCCTCGTGAACCCGCGCGAACTCTACGAACTGACCCTCGGGACGGCGTTTCTTGCAACCCTGGCGGCGACTCCGCAGGTGCGGCGGCTGGCCGAGCGGATCGGGATCGTCGATGCGACCGGTGAACGGCGGATGCACGAGGATCCCAAGCCCCGCATCGGCGGGATCGCGGTCTATCTGGGGCTGGTGACCGCGCTCTTCGTGGCGATCGGCTTCGCGCTGCACACCTCGCTCTTTCATAGCGCCGACGATACGCAGAACTTCTTCGGACTGCTCTTCGGCGGGACGCTGATCATGTTGGTCGGCGTGTGGGACGACGTGATGGGCATGCGCCCGCGCAGCAAGTTCGCGGCGCAAGTCGTGGTCGCGATCGTCTCGATGATCTACGGCTTTCACATCCCCGATTTCAAAGTGCCGTTCACCGAACAGTACGTCGTGCTCGCGCCCTGGATCGATTACCCGCTGACGCTGGTCTGGTACCTGGGCATGATGAACGCGATCAATTTCCTCGACGGGCTCGACGGGCTCTTGTCGGGCGTCACGGCAATCTCCGGGTTCTTCCTGTTCGCGATCGCGGTCGGGCACGGCCACTTGGGTGCGGCGCTGGTGCTGGCGGCCCTGATCGGCGGCGCGCTCGGCTTTTTGCCGTACAACTTCAGCCCGGCCAAGATCATCCTGGGCGATTCGGGTTCGCTCTTCATCGGCTACGTGTTCGCGACCGTCTCGCTGCTGATTACGGCCAAGGTCGCGATCGCGGTCAGCCTGCTCGTGCCGCTGGTCGCGCTCGGGCTGCCGGTGCTCGATACGGCGGCGGCGATCTTCCGGCGCGCGCGCGCCGGAAGATCGATCGTGCAGGCCGACCGCGGTCACTTTCACCACCTGCTCGTCTTTCGCTTCGGCCTCGGCGTACGGCAAGCGGTGCTCTTGATCTACGCCGTCTGCATCGTACTCGGGGCGGCGGCCTTCGTGCTCTCGGGGGGGCTGGCCGGCGCCCATCCGCTCGGCGCCTCGTAAACGTGATCCGCCCGTTGCGCGTCATGACCGTATTCGGCACGCGCCCCGATACCGTGAAGATGGCGCCGGTCGTGCGCGCGCTGCGCGCGGCGCGGCCCGCGATCGAGCCGCTCGTCTGCGTGAGCGCGCAACATCGCCGCATGCTCGACGATCTACTCGAGCTCTTCGAGATCGAACCCGACGACGATCTCGATATCATGCGCGACGACCAGACGCTCACCGAGATCACGACCCGCGTGCTGACCGGGATGGAACCGGTGCTCGCCGCGCGCGAGCCCGACGTCGTGTTGGTGCACGGCGACACTTCGACCAGCACCGCGGCTGCGCTGGCCGCGTACTACGCGCACGTTCCGGTCGGGCACGTCGAAGCGGGCTTGCGCACGGCGACGCGCTGGGAGCCCTTTCCCGAAGAGATGAACCGCCGGCTCACC
>JBOHTX010000240.1:0-3233 GCA_050733855.1 Vulcanimicrobiaceae bacterium | reverse complement strand
GCCGCGACCGGCGGGATCAGGTAGAAGAGACTCGCGACCCGGTTGGCTTCGCCCGTGCGAATGAGGACGTACATGATGGTGATCCCGCCGAGCGAGTTGACGACGACCAGCCACGTCAGCGCGAGGCCGAATTCGGGAACGAGCGCGATGCGCGCATGCTCCACGAAAAGCGAGAGGACGCCGAGCGTCAGCGCCGACGTCGCGGCTTGCAGAAAGCCGCCGGTGCGCACGTCCATCTGCGCGGCGAAGCGCTTTTGGTAAAGCGTCCCCGCCGTCAGTCCGAACAGAGCGAGCACCACCAAGGCGACCGCACGCGCCTCGACCAGGTTCCCCGCGCTCAGGCGCGCTCCGACCACCAACGCGACGCCGGCAAAGCCGAGCGCAAGTCCAAACCATTGCGTGCGTCCGAGGCGCTCCCCGAGCAGCGGCCCGGAGAGGGCGCCGATGAGGATCGGCATCGAGCCGATGATGAGCGCGGCCAGCGCCGGGCTTGCGCCCAGGGAGAGCCCGGTATAGGCGCACCCGAACTGCAACGCCTGCGAGAGCAGGCCGGCGACCACGATGTGAGCGGCGGTGCGACGGTCGCGAGGCCAGGGAGCGCGTGCCGCCAGCGCTAGCACGAGCAACGCGAGCGCGGCGATGCCGAAGCGCCATGCTAGCATCGCGAGCGGCGGCGCGTAGCGCAGCGCGATCGCTCCCGCGACGTACCCGGAGGCCCAACTGACGACGAAGGCTCCGGGCAGAGCCCAGCTCTCGAAGAGCTCGGAGCGAGAGCGGGACTTTCGGATTTTCACGATCGACCGCGACGATTTCGGGTGTATCGGCCGCATGGCCTCGGACACTTCGAGATCGCACCGTGAGCGCAGCGCCGCCGTAGCCGTTCATGCGCTGATTTCGAGCGCGCCTTGCTCGCGTTCGAGGGCCGCGAGTTCGTCGCGCAGGCGACGTTTGGCTCGCGAGATGAAGGTCTTCACCGTACCGAGTGGGATGGCGAGTTCGAGCGCGATCTCGCGATAGCGAAACCCGCGCACGTAGTAGAGCGCGAGCGGCTTGCGGTAGCGTTCCGGTAAGCGGGCGAGCGCGCGCCGGATCCGTGCGGCCTCGGCGTTTCGTATCGCAAGTTCTTCGGGTCCCGGGTCCGGGAGCGCGAGCGGGTCGTAGCGGAAAGCCGAACGTGCCGCACGGCGACGGCGGCGGAGTTCGTCGAGCGCAACGTTGCGCGCGATGACCGAGAGCCAGCGCGCAAACGGCCGCGCCGGATCGAGGTCGGCGAGGCGCCGGTAGGCGCGCAAGAACGATTCCTGCACGATGTCGCGGGCCTCGTCGGGGTCGCGGGTCAGTCGCTGCGCGAGCCGCGTCAGGGCCGGACCGTAGCGCTCGACGAGCGCGGCGAACGCTTCCTGCGAGCCTGCGCGGGCCGCACGGAGCAGCGCTTCGTCCGTGGCTTGCCGGTTCGGGAGCGCCGCGGCGATCATGGCGCGCTCGTCACGGCGAATTTTTGCTGCAGACGCGCGAGCGCATCGCCGAGTTGCGCCAAGCGCCCCTCGAACGAGGCGTCGTCTTCGCCGTGGCGCGCGAACAACGTAACGAGATAGAGGCCGGCATCGGGCCCGAGCGGGACGACGCGGGTCGGCACGCGCAGCACGTAGGCTTCGGCGGCTACCAGGCCCAGCACGTCGACGACGCCGAAGTCGGCGTTGGTTCCGAGGGCGAAGCGCGTTTCGCCGCGTGCGGTCGTCGCCACCCAGTGATCGTCCTCGGGCCGCACGGACTCGGCGAACACGGGCGCCCACTCGGGCAAGTTGGCCGGTTCCGAGATGTAGGCATAGACGACTTCCGGCAAGGCGGCAAGCGTGATGCTGCGCGTTTCGACTCGCATGACAGGGCGATGGTACGCGCGCCAGCGCATCGTGCAAAGAGCCACTTTCGCGCGCGCGCATGGTGCCGGAGCGCGCGCCTACGTTCTGCGGAGGATCGTCACCATACGGGTAACGGCCGCTTCGAGATCCGCTTCCGGCGCGCAGGCGTAGCCGAGCAAGAAGCCCACCTCGGCCGCTGCCTCGGCGTAATACTGCGAGAGCGGTTGAACGTTGAGCCCTTCGGCGCGCAGCAGCGCCGAAGCCGAGCGGTCGTCGTGGCGGCGCGCGAGTTGCGGCGCGAAGCGGGTCACCAGATGCATCCCGGCCGGATCGGGTTCGGCCAGCAGCAGATCGGACGCTTCGACCGCGAGCGCGCGCATGAGCGCGTCCCGTCGCGCGCGGTAGATGCGCCGCATGCGCCGCACGTGGCTCGCAAGCCCTCCGTCGGCAATGAAGCGGGCGAGCGTCGGTTGGGCCGCGATCGAGGGCATCAGGTCGAAGACCACACGCGCGCGCGCCGCTCCGCGGGCCAGGTGCTTCGGAACGATCAGGTAACCGAGCCGGATCGCCGGGAAGAGCGTCTTCGAGAACGTACCGACGTAGACGACGCGCGCGCTCGCGCTTACCGAAAGACCTTGCAGCGCCGCAAGCGGGCGCCCCTCGTAGCGAAACTCGCTATCGTAGTCGTCTTCGACGATCCAGGCCCCGACGCGTTCCGCGTACTCGAGCAACGCGAGCCGGCGGCGTAAGCTCATCGTCACTCCGCTCGGATACTGGTGCGACGGCGCGACCGCAATCAGCCGCGGCGCTTCGCTCGCCGGTACGTCCGGCAGGATCATCCCTTCGTCGTCGAGCGGAACCGGGACGACCCGAGCGCCGCAGGCGCGGAATAGCTCCCGGATCGCGGGGTAGCCCGGGTCCTCGACCCACGCCCGATCGCCGGCATCGAGCAACAGGCGTCCGGCCAGATCGATCGCCTGCTGTGCGCCCGCGGTGACGATGACCTGCACGGCTCCACACGAGACGTAGCGCGCCGCATGCGCGTATTCGGCGATCGCCGCGCGCAGGGGTTCGAAGCCGCGCGGATCGTTCTGCCGCAGGAACGCGTCGCCGTGCTCGCGCCATTCCTGGGCGGTCAGCTGCGTCCAGGTCGCGAGCGGAAAGAGCGTCACGTCGGGGAGCGACGGTTCGAACGGGACAGCCGAGGGCGCGCGCAAACCGAGCCGGACGGCGGCCGTCTCGCGGCCGCGCGCCGAAAGCTGCGGCGCGGGCGCGTGGTCGTAGGCGCCGATTTCGAGCGCGCCCGGCGTCGTGCGCGGAGGCTCTTCGGGCAGATCCGCTGCGACGTAGGCGCCCGAACCGCGAACGGTCGTC
>JBOHTX010000239.1:0-3261 GCA_050733855.1 Vulcanimicrobiaceae bacterium | reverse complement strand
CGCGCGCGCTCCACGATCGTTCGCTCGGCCCGCCGGTCGTCGACGCCGAACGGCGCGCTCGCGACCAGCGCACCGACCCCGCGCTCGCGCAACTCGTCGACGGCGCGTGCGTATGCCTGGTCGTCACCGTTTTTCGCAAAGGCAAGCTCCGGGACGAGCCGCACCCCGGCGGCAAGCTCGATCGCCGGAAACCGCAACTGCGCGCGCGCGAGCGCGGGCCATCCACCGAGCACCCCGACCAGACCGACCCGCGCGACGTCGCCTTCGAGCAGCGCGTTGGTCGCCTGCGTGGTCGCGTGCGCGAGAAACGCGATCCGCTCCGCCGCGACTCCGGGCGCCGCGAGAATCCGTTCGAGCGCGGTCACGATCCCGGCCGCGACGCCGTCGGGCGCATCGTGCGTGGTCGGCACTTTGGCGCGCGCGACGATGCGGTTCGTGCCGGCTTCGACCGCGACCACGTCGGTAAAGGTCCCGCCGACGTCGATCCCGATCCGCAGCCCGGCGGCCTTGCCCGGCGACTCCACCGCCGCGCATTTCGTCGCGGGAGGCGCGTTCCCGCGCGAAAGGGCGCGCGCGTTCGAACGAAAAAGAGCGAACGCCCCACCCCTGCCGGAGATTTCGATGTTTCGCCTATTCGGCTGCGCGGCGCTTGCAGCGTCGCTTTGTATCCTGGCGGTCCCCGGGTCCGCCGACGAGCCCAACGCCAATGCGACCTCGCTCGCGACCGCGACCAACCCAATGACCGTCGCGCTCGACGCGCGTCTCGCGGCGCGCGGCATCATGCGCGCACACCTCGTGATCCCGGTCGCGCCGGGGCCGTTTGTGCTCGTCTATCCCAAGTGGATTCCCGGCGAGCACGGCCCCACCGGACCGCTCGGCGACCTCGCCTTCATGAAGATCAGCGCGAACGGGCAGACGCTCGCGTGGCGGCGCGACAAGGTCGATCTCTACGCCTTTCACCTCGACGTGCCGGCCGGCGTGCACGCGGTCGACGTCGATTTCGACGTGCTCCTCAACGCGCGGGGCGACACGATGGCGACCGCCAACCTCGCGATCGTCAACTGGAACCGCGACCTGCTCTACCAGAACGATACCGACTCGCACCAGGTCTTCGTGAAGGCGAGCGTCGTGCTGCCCAGCGGCTGGGATTACGGGACCGGCTTACCCGGCGCCGAGCGCAGCGGCGACCGCGTGACTTTCGCGCTCGCCCCGCTCAACGTGCTGGTCGATTCCCCGCTCGACATGGGCCGCTTCGCCAAACACCTTCGGCTCTGGCAGCAGCCCGGCGGCGACGCGACCGTCGATTTCGACATCTTCGCCGACAAGCCGCAGGGCCTCGACATTCCGGCGGACGTGGTCACGCAGTACAAACGGATCGTCCCCGAAGCGCTCGCCCTCTACGGAGCGCGCCACTGGCAGCACTACCACGCGCTCTTGACGCTCAGCGACGCGATCGGCTTTCAGGGGATCGAGCACCACCAGTCGAGCGACAATCGCGCCGACGACGACTTCCTGACCGATCCGCAGGAGCAACTCGCGGGCGGCGATCTCGTGACCCACGAATTCTCGCACTCCTGGAACGGCAAATATCGCCGCCCCTACGATCTCACTACGCCGAACTTCCAGGTTCCGCAGAAGACCGATCTGCTGTGGGTCTACGAAGGGATGAACCAGTATCTCGGCGATCTGCTCTCGTTCCGCGCGGGGATCCGTGCGCCAAACGCCTATCCCGAATACGTGGCGAGCATCTACGCCGATATGGATAGCGAGACGGGCCGCGAGCGCGAACCGCTGATCGACCTCACGACCGGGGCGCCGTTCTTCTACACCGCGCGCGGCGACTATCCGGTGCTGCGCCGGAGCGCGAACGACTTCTACACCGAAGGCGAGTTGCTGTGGCTGGACGTCGATACGATCATCCGCGAGCGAACGGACGGCAAAGCCTCGCTCGATACGTTCCTGCAGCACTACGCCGGTCCGCCCGATACGGGCCCGATCGTCGTCACCTACACCCGCGACCAGATCGAGCAACTGCTGAACGGGGTCGCACCTTACGACTGGCACGCCTTCTTCCAGCAGCGCGTCTACCAGGTCGCGCCGCATCCGCCGACGAGCGAACTCGCGCGCTCGGGTTGGAAACTCGTCTACACGGCCGAACCGAACGCCTTCATCGCCGCGTTCGACGCGACCGGACACCAGCTCGACGCCTGGTACTCGCTAGGTCTGCGGCTGACGGACGGCGGTGAGATCCAGGGCGTCCGCCCGGATTCGCCGGCCTGGAACGCCGGGCTCGCGCCCGGCATGACGATCGAAGCGCTCGACGGCCAAGCCTTCGCGGGCGCCGACGACGCCAAAGGCGTGCTGAAGTACGTCTTGACGAGCAGCGAACGCTCGGCGCAGCCGATCACGGTGATCGCAAAGGGCACCGGTTTCTTCGGCACCTACCTTCTCGACTACCACGGCGGCCCGCGCTTCCCGCATCTCGTCCGCATTCCCGGCGTCCCGGACATGCTCGCGCAGATTATGGCGCCGCACGCGCTGCCGCAGGCGCCGTAGCGGGGAGCGCGAGCGCGGCACCAAGGCGGATATCGAGCGTGCGGCCGTCGCGGCGGACCTCGAACTCGTGCGGCGCGCCGTCGTAGGGGAACAGCTCGGTGCGATAGGTCCCGTATTCCCACCAAAAGAGTCCGTCGACGCGCTCGACGATATCGCCGGTCCGTAAGCCGTCGAGAAAAGCCGGCCCGGCCGGACGGACGTACGCGCGCACGTTGCCGTCGTTGCTCTTGTACAGCGCGTACAGGTATGTCGGCGGGTCCCCGGGCGCGAGCGCGAGCCCGGAGGTCAACAGCTCGTCGGCCCGCTGCGGGGCTTCGAGCATCCAGACCCGCATCCGCCGCAGCGCGGCGAGCGCACCCTCGCGCCAGCCGCAGCTCGCGTCGACGTACCACTGGGCGACCGGCCAGCCGCCGCAATCCGAGAGCGCGAGCCCGACTTGCGGATAGCCTGCCGCGCCGCCGCCGTCACGCGCGGCGCTCACCCGCAGGGCCGCGACGTACGACTTGTGCGCGCAATCGCCGACGTTCGGTTGACCCTCGAGCGGAATCGTGCGAAAGCCAGGCCATCCGCGCGCGATCGTCTCGGCGATCTCGCGGGCCGCGTCGCGCGCGGGCGCGCCGCTCTCGGCGGCGACCGCGAGCGTCCCCGCGACCTCGGGCGGAGCAAACAATCCGGGAAAGGCCGTGGGGCCAAGCGGAACGGGCG
>JBOHTX010000238.1:0-3267 GCA_050733855.1 Vulcanimicrobiaceae bacterium | reverse complement strand
CCCCGCCCGTAGAGCGGATCGTTGAGCAAGGGATGTCCGAATGCCGCTAGATGAACGCGGATTTGGTGCGTGCGCCCGGTCTCGAGGCGAAAGCCGAGTTCGCTTGCGCCGCGCAGCCGTTCGCGCAGCTCGAAATGAGTGACCGCGGGCCGTCCCTGCGCGCGGACCGCGTGGCGCAGGCGGTGGTGTTCGTCGCGGCCGAGCGGGCCGTCGAGCGTTCCGCGCGCTTGCTCCGGTATCCCGACCACGATCCCGCGATAGCTGCGCTCGATGTGCCGCTGCGCCATCGCGCGCCCGAGCGCCTGCAGCGCTTCCTCCGTCTTCGCAATCAGCACGAGCCCCGAGGTATCGCGGTCGAGCCGGTGGACGAGTCCCGCGCGCACGGGTTCGCCGGGCAGCGCTCCGTAGCGCGCGAGCAGCGCGTTGACGAGCGTGCCGCGCGGCGACCCGCGGGCCGGATGCGTCACGAGCCCCGCCGGTTTGTCGACGACCGCGAGCCACTCGTCTTCGTAGACGAGCGCAAGCGGAAGCGCTTCGGGGAGTACGGCGAGCGGCTCCGCTTGCGGGATCTCGAAATCGAGCCGGTCGCCGACATCGAGCAGCGCGCTTGCCTTCGGGGGACTACCGTCGAGCAGCACCTTCCCCGTCCGGATCGCCCGCGCCACGGCAGCGCGCGAGGCCCCGCTCAAGCGCGCGAGCGCGAGGTCGCAGCGCAGGCCGGCCTCCTCGGGAGCGACGACGTGCGTGCGCAGCGCGAGTTCCTTACGATGTGCGCGAGGGCGTCGCGACCGCCTTGGGCACGAACGAAGCGAGCGCCAGCAACACGACTCCGATCGTGATGCACGAGTCGGCGACGTTGAAGACCGGCCACCAGTGCAGATCGATGAAATCGACGACGAAGCGATAGTGGAAGCGGTCGACGATGTTGCCGATCGCGCCCCCGACGATCGCACCGAAGGCGAGTTGCACGAGGGTCGAGTGCGCGGCAAGCCCGCGAAAGGCGTACCAGAAGATCGCAAGCACGATCAGCGCCATCGCCACCAAAAGCCACGTCTGCGTTCCGAACAAGCCGAAGGCGCCCGCGTGGTTCTGCACGTAGGTCCACCAGAGCACGTGCGGGATCGCAATGCGGCTCTCATTCGGCAGGAAGTGCGTTGCCACGTACCATTTGCTTGCTTGATCGAGGACGATCACCACGATCGCAACCAGCCAGATGCGCCACCTCACAGGCTCGGCACCTGGATGAACTGGTAGAAGAAGCCGAGGATGCGGGTGAGCTGGCCGCTTGCCACCACGATCCCGGTCGCGACCATCACGGCACCCGAGGTCGCTTCGATCGCCGGCAGGAAGCGCTTGATCCGCGCGAGGGCGCCGAGCGCCTGCGTGATCGCGGCGGCGGTAATCAAGAACGGGACCGCGAGCCCCAGCGCATAGACGAAGAGCAAACCGGCGGCCGCGATCAATTTCTGCTGCGAGGCGAGCAGCAAGATCGCGGAGAGGATCGGTCCGATGCAGGGCGACCAACCCGCGGCGAAGCCGATCCCGATCAGAAACGAGAGGGCAAACGATTGCTTGCGTCCGCTCACTTGCTGCCGGGTATCGCGCATCAGCGCGGGGATTTTCAAGATGCCGAGCATCTGGAGCCCGAGCAGCACGATCACGATCCCGCCGAAGATTTCGATCTCCCGTTTGTGCTCGGCCAGCGCGCTACCGACGGCGCTTGCGGTGAGTCCGAGCGCCATAAAAACGACGGTGAAGCCCGCGACGAAGAAGAGCGCGTGCGAGAGCGCGCGCAGCCGGGTCGCAGAGGAAGCGTCGCTCTTGAGTTCTTCGAGGCCCGTTCCGGTGAGGAACGAGAGATACGACGGCACGAGCGGCAGCACGCAGGGCGAGACGAACGAGACGATCCCGGCCAGGAAGGCGGTTGCGATGCTGAGGTGGAGCACCCCCCATGGTACGACGGGCGAGCGGTGCGCTCCGGCAGGGTCCCCCGGTCGGGGCCGCGCAACTGCGCGAAGCGTGGTTCATCACTGGTTCGTCTATCCGAATTGGAGCCCGATCGCCTTCCATCTGGGCCCGATCGCCGTCCACTGGTACGGCATCTCGTACCTCATCGGATTTCTCGCCGTCGGCGCTTGGCTTGCACGCCCGGCCGGGCGCCTCCGGCTCGGTCTCACCGTCGACGGCGTTCAGGATTTTCTCTTCTACGCGCTGATCGGGGTGCTGGTCGGCGGACGGATATTCTTCGTGATCGCCGATATCGTGACGCGCCACGACGCGCCCTACTACTTCGGCGACCTGCCCAAGAGCCTGATCAACATCGTCGCCGTGTGGCAGGGCGGAATGGGCTTTTTCGGTGGCCTGATCGGGGTGATCGTCGCGATCGCGCTCTTCGTGCGCAAACATCCGGGACTGACCTTCAGCGCTCTCGGTGACGAAGTGGTCGTGTTGCTGCCGATCGGAATTGCCTGCACGCGGATCGTGAACTTCATCAACGACGAGCTGTGGGGCGATCTCTGCCGGCCCGATCATCCGTGGTGTATCCTGTTTCCGGCCAAGCCCGACGGCTATCGCTACCCGTCGCAGATCTTCGAAGCGATCATGGATATCGCGGTCTTGCCGATCGTCTACCTCGTCTATCGGCGCCGGCCGCCCGACGGCGTGGTCGCCTGGACCTGGTTTGGCTGCTACGGGATCACGCGCTCGCTCGCGGAGATCTGGCGTCAGACCGATCTTGCCGTCGGTCCGCTCACGGGTGGTCAACTGCTTGCGCTGCCGATGATCGTGATCGGCATCGTCATGGTCGTGGTCTCGCTGCGGCGCAACCGCCACGCGCAGCCGATGCTCGCGCGCGGAACGCCCGCGGCCGCCGGTTGATCCCCGGGGGTGAACGGGGGGCGCGGGCGGAACATCTCTCGTCCATGATGCCGGACGTCGCCGCCGGGCGAGATGTGAGCGAGCGGATCGTGGAATTGCGGGCCCGGATCGCCTCCGTCGCCCGCGGGCACGGCCGCGACCCCGCGGCAATCGCGTTGCTCGGCGTCACTAAGGGCCAAACGCGCGCGGCGGTCGCCGCCGCGGTGGCCGGCGGCCTGAGCGAGATCGGCGAGAACTACGTGCAAGAAGCGCGTCCAAAATACGCAGCGCTCGAAGGCGCGCGCAAGCACTTCCTCGGTCGGCTGCAGACGAACAAGGCGCGTGCAATCGTCGCGACCTTCGATGTGGTGCAGACGGTCGACCGCCTCGAAGCCGGGCTCGCGCTGGGCC
>JBOHTX010000237.1:0-3322 GCA_050733855.1 Vulcanimicrobiaceae bacterium | reverse complement strand
CCACCGTGAGTTATGCGGCCGCCGCGCACGCCGTCACCCATGCCCGGTCGGCCGGCCACGCGGAGGTGCTCGCCCGTGCGCTCGACGCCTACGTGGTGGCGGCGATGCGCGTGCGCAAGTTCGACGAAGCCGACGAAGCGCTCGCGGAGGCGGAAGCGCTCGCACCGGCCACTCATACCGGGCTTCGCACAAACCTCCTCGAGACGCGGGGCAACCTCGGTATGGTGAGCGGCCGCGACCTCGACGGTGCTGCACAAGCGTTCGAACAAGTTCGGAAAATGCGCCTCGCGTCGGGCGACGCGACCGGCGCGACGACAACTGCGATCAACCTCGCCGAGATCGAGCACGCTCGCGGCCGCACCGAGCAAGCCCTCAAGCTCGCGCAAGATTGCTTCGTGGCTCTCGGCCCCGCCAACCGCCAATCTTTCCTCATTCTGCTCGCCAACCGTTGCGGCTATCTCGTCGTGCTCGACCGGTTCTCCGAGGCGCGTACCGCCACGCGCGAGGGTTTGCCCGACGTTTCTCTGCAGGACGCGACGGCGTGAACGTGGCGATCGTGCTCGAGCATCTCGCGCTCGCCCTCGCGCTCGAAAGCGACCCCCGCCGCGGAGCGCAGCTTGCCGGCTACGCGGAGGCCGTCTGCAAACGCGACGGCTTCGAACGCGAGTTCACCGAGCAGACGACCCACACGCGGCTCGAGTCCCGCCTGCGTGAAACGCTCACCCCCGACGAACTCGCGCAGCTCACGACGCAAGGCGAATCCCTTACCGCCGACGATGCAATCGCGCTCGCGCTGCAAGACCCCTAAGGCGAGCCAACCCGGTCCTTGGCTTGGCACACGGACGACGGGTCAAAAGGTGTGACATATAATTATGACAGGAATGGTGAGAATACCATAGAAGTGATCTCCTATGGCAGCACAACGTCGCACGAAGACCGAGACTATGAGCATCCGCATCGAGCGCGCCGACCGAGAATTCCTCGACGAGGAGGCCGGGCGTCAGGGGGTCGCCTCGGGTTCGGCACTGGCACGTGCCCTCGTCGAGCGGCGCGTCGGCGAGCTGCGTGCCGAGCGCCTGCGCGCCCAGATCGCGGCGGTCAACGCCAAGCTCGAGGCCGATCCCAACGCCGATTTGTGGGGCGAGGTCGATTTCATCGTATGACGGCGGGACAGATCGTGCGGGTCGACTTTCGTCATCCGTTGGCTGGCTCGGGCGAGGTCAATAAACTCGGACGTCCCGCGATCGTCGTCGGCGCGCCGCCGCTCTTCGGTGGCGACTTGACTTTCGAGATCGTCGTGCCGCTAACGCGCAGGCCGGATTTCGCTTTCGCGGGAGCGTCGCTCGCGATCGAGCCGACCCGCGAAAACGGTGCGACCGAGCTTTCGTACGCCATATCTTGGAACGTTCAGACCGTGCCGCACGCGCGCATCCGCGAGACGAGCGCGCGCATTACCGCCGGCCAACTCGCCGTGATCCGGGCACAAGTCGGCGCGGCCATCGGCGTGTAGGGTGGGCGCAGGGTCTGCCGGTGGCTGCCCGCCCGGAGTCGCAGGCTGGTCCGGGGGCGGCGGGTTGACGAATGGCGGGCGGGTGAGCGCTCGTCCGGAACCTGCGCGGAGCGTGCCGTTGCCTGCTGGGACGGTGACGTTCGCCTTTACGGATGTCGAGGGGAGCACGGCGCGCTGGGAGCGCGACCCCGAGGCGATGCAGGCCGCGCTGCGGCGCCACGATGAGCTGCTGCACGCGGTGATCGCCGAGGGGGGCGGGCACGTCTTCAAGACGATGGGCGATGCATTCTGCTGCGTGTGCTCGCGTGCGCAGGATGCGGTTGCGGCCATGTTCGCGGCGCAGCAAAAGCTCGGTGCGCAGGATTTCTCGGCGATCGACGGACTGCGGGTGCGCGCGGCGATTCACACCGGCACGGCCGACGAACGCGACGGCGACTACTTCGGGCCGGCGGTCAATCGGGTCGCGCGGTTGCTCGCGATCGGTCACGGCGGCCAGCTGCTCGTCTCGGGCGTTACGAGCGATCTGGTTCTCGGAGCGCTACCTTCGCAGGCGTCGCTGCGCGATCTCGGCGAGCACCGCCTCAAGGACCTCGCCCGTCCCGAGCAAGTGTATCAGTTGCTCGCGCCGGGCCTTGCCGCGGAGTTTCCGCCGCTGCGGTCCCTCGAATCGCTGCCCAATAACTTGCCGTTGCAGCTTACCTCGTTCCTCGGCCGCGAGACCGAAATTTCCGAGATCACGGGCTTGCTCGCGACGCATCGGCTCGTCACGCTGGTCGGCTCGGGCGGCGTCGGGAAAACGCGTACGTCGCTACAGATCGGGGCGAATCTGCTCGACGGCTCGGGCGACGGCGTGTGGTTCATCGAGCTCGCGCCGCTTGCGAGCGGTGACTACATCCCAACGACCGTCGCCCAGGCGATGGGGCTCGAACTCGGCAGCGCAGGCGAGCCGCTCGATGTGCTGGTAAGTCTGCTGCGGCCCAAGCGCGCGCTGCTCATCTTCGACAACTGCGAACACCTCGTCGAACCGGCGGCGCGCGTCATTGCGGCGCTGCTGCGCGGTGCGCCGCAGGTCAGCGTGCTCGCCTCGACCCGGCAAGGCCTCGGCATCGCGGGCGAAGCGACGTACCGGATGCCCTCGCTTGCGATCCCCGAAGACGTCGAGGGATTGCGCGCGGCCGAGGCCGTGCGTTTCCCCGCCATCGCACTGTTCGCCGAGCGCGCCGGGGCCGTCGATTTTCGCTTCGCGCTCGGCGACGAGAACGCGCCGACGATCGCGGACATTTGCCGCCGGCTCGACGGGATTCCGCTTGCGATCGAGCTGGCCGCCGCGCGCGTCAAGATTCTGAGCCCGCAGCAGCTGCGCGAGCGGCTCAACGAGCGCTTTCGCGTGCTGACCGGCGGCAGCCGCGACGCCCTCCCGCGTCAACAGACGTTGCGCGCGCTGATCAACTGGAGCCACGACCTGCTCGACGAGCGGGAACGTGCGCTCTTCCGCCGGCTCGGCATCTTCGTGAACGGCTTCGCGATGGAAGGGGCGGTCGCCGTCGGCAGCGGCGACGGGCTCGACGAGGTCGACGTCCTCGCGTCGCTCGCGGACAAATCGCTGGTGCTCGCCGAACCCGACGGCGATGCCTTGCGCTACCGGATGCTCGAATCGACCCGCGCGTACGCGCGCGAAAAACTCGATGCCTCCGGTGAGCTGCCGGGCACGGCCTTGCGTCACGTGCGGTATCTCGCCGGCCTGTTCGACGCCGCCGACGCGCGCACGGTGCGAAGCGGACGTCGTACCGAAATGCTCGCACTGCTTATCGC
>JBOHTX010000236.1:0-3329 GCA_050733855.1 Vulcanimicrobiaceae bacterium | reverse complement strand
ACGATGCCTCGATCGTGGCGATCCCGTTCAACCCCAACGCCGGCGGAACGCCCTCGCCGTCGCCGACGACGGCGCCTTCGCCCGGCACAACGCCCTCGCCGAATCCGACGATGTTCACGCAGAATCTCGTCGTGCCGCCTCCGACCGGCGCGGACCTCATGGTCGTTCGTTAGCGCGCGCCATGCCGAAGACGGAGCTTGCGCAGTGGTACGTCGAACGCTTTGCGCCGAGCGAGTACCACGCGCATGCGATCGAGGCCACGTATTATAGCGGGCGTACCGCTTTCCAAGAGGTCGCGGTCTTACAGACCCCGGTCTTCGGGAAACTGCTCGTGCTCGACGGCGATACCCAAAGCTCGCAGGCCGACGAACGGATCTATCACGAGAGCCTGGTGCATCCGGCCTTGGCCGCGCTCGAACGTACCCGCGAGATCCTGATCTTGGGCGGCGGCGAGGGCGCGACCTTGCGCGAAGTCTTGCGCGTGCCGGAGCTGACGCGCTGCACCATGGTCGATATCGACGGCGAGGTGGTCGAACTTGCGCGTCGCTACCTGCCGGAGTGGTCGGCGGGCGCCTTCGAGGACCCGCGCGCGCGCGTCGTGATCGCCGATGCGCTGGCCTTCTTGCGCGACGATTCCGGCAGCTACGACGCGATCCTCTCCGATCTCACCGAGCCGCTCGAGGACTCGCCCTCGCACCCGCTCTTCTGCGAAGCGGCTTTCCTTGCCGTCAAGCGGCGCCTCGCGCCTGGTGGCGTCTACGCCTTGCAGGCGAGCACGGCCGGCTTTCACGCGATGTCGCTGCACGCCAAGATCGCGCGCTCCCTGCGCCGCCACTACCGCTTCGTGCGCTCGTACTACGCGCACGTTCCGGCCTTCGATAACGACTGGGCCTTCTTGGCGTGCAGCGACGAACGCGACCTGGCCGCGCTCCCGCCCGCGCAGATCGCGGGCTATTGCGAGCGGCTGCGGGGCGAGAGTTTCTTTTACGACGCCGAAACGCACCGCCGGATCTTCAGCTTACCGTTGTACCTACGGCGCGAACTGGCGCGCGAGGGAGAGTGTTTTCGATGACGCCGATCGACGTGGCCGCCGCGCGGCGGACGTGGGACAAGCAGAAGACCAACTTCATCAAGACGCTGGACCTGCATCTCGAGGATATGGGCCACGGCCGGGCCACGATGCGGATGCCGTTTCGCAGCGAGGTGATGAACGGCGCCGGTGCGATCCACGGCGGCGCGATCGTGAGCCTGTGCGACACGGCTTTCTGGGCAGCGCTGGCTTCAGTCTACGGACGCGAGCAACCAACCGCCACCGCATCGCTCACCTGCAGTTTCCTGCGGCCGGCATTGCCGCCCCACGATTTGGTCGCCAAGGCGACCGTCCTCAAGCCCGGCAAGCGGATCGTGTACGGCGAGGTCCACGTGTACTCGGGCGAGACGCTGGTCGCGCACGCGACTCTTTCCTTCCTGAATTCGCCGCCCGAAGCGGCGCGCCACGCCGCCCTCGACGGCGAGCCGGAGAAGCCGCTGCGGTGAACGCGGGCGCGGAGCTGGTGCGGACGGCGCTCTACGACGAGCACCGGGCGCTCGGCGCGCGCATCGTGCCGTTCGCGGGCTTTGCCATGCCGGTGCAGTACCGCGGGATCATCGCCGAACACGACGCGGTGCGCGCACGCGCGGGGCTCTTCGATCTCTCGCACATGGCGCAGTTCGAACTCGAAGGCGAAGGCGCCGCGGCCTTCGCCGACGAGTTGGTCAGCAACGCCGTGGCGAGCATGAAGCCGTTTCAAGCGCGCTACAATCTGGTGACCAACGAGCGCGGCGGGACCCGCGACGACGTGCTGTTCTACCGGCTCGGCGAACGCTTCCTGGTGGTTGCCAATGCGGCCAACGGCGAAAAGATCGTGCAGCATTTTCGCGCGCAGGCCGAACGCCGTCCGGACGTTCGGCTGCGCGACCTGCGCGGCCGGCGC
This sequence comes from Vulcanimicrobiaceae bacterium, assembly GCA_050733855.1. GTDB lineage: Bacteria > Vulcanimicrobiota > Vulcanimicrobiia > Vulcanimicrobiales > Vulcanimicrobiaceae > JBOHTX01. Next base: position 1,356 of record JBOHTX010000236.1, on the reverse strand, counting down.
GCGCTGCTTGCGGTGCAGGGGCCGCGGGCGCTCGAGATCGTTGCGCCGTTCTGCGAGCCCGACCTCGCGGCGCTGCGCTACTACTTCTGTCTCGAGGGCCGGGTCGACGGCGTTGCGGCGACGCTCGCGCGCACCGGGTATACCGGCGAGGACGGCTTCGAGCTGTTCGTGCCCGCCGAAGCCGCGCCCGAACTGTGGAGGAAACTGCTGGCGGCCGGCGCCGCAGCGGGGCTCGTGCCCTGCGGCCTGGGCGCGCGCGACATGCTGCGGCTGGAAGCGGGGATGCCGCTCTACGGTTTCGAGTTGAGCGAAGACCTCTCGCCGCTCGCGGGCGGTCAAGGTTGGGCCGTCAAGTTCGAGAAACCGCGGTTCGTCGGTCGCGAAGCCCTGCTCGCGCAAGCGGCTGCCGATACCTATGCTCGGATCGCGGGGGTGGTGCTCGACGGGCCGGTCCCCGCGCGTACCGGTTATCCGGTCTTTCTCGGCGAACGGCGCGTCGGCGAGGTGCGGAGTGCAAGCGTCGCGCCTTCGTGCGGTGGGCGGCCGGTCGCAACCGTGCTGGTGAGCAAAGAGGCAAGCGTACCCGGAAGCGAGCTTGCCATCGAGATCCGCGGGCAACGCGCCGCAGCCCGCGTCGTGCCTCTGCCGTTTTACAAGCGTGCGAAATAGGAGATCCAAGCAGCGATGTCCGAGCCGAGCGACCTTCTCTACAGCAAAGAACACGAGTGGTTGCGGCTCGAGGGCGGGACCGCAACCGTCGGGATCACCGATTACGCGCAGTCCTCGCTCGGCGATATCGTCTACGTCGAGTTGCCGCGCGTCGGGAACACGGTCGCGCAATTCGCGACCGTCGGCGTGATCGAGTCGGTCAAGGCCGTCTCCGATCTGTATTCGCCGATCGGCGGCGAGGTGATCGAGATCAATCCGGCGCTTGCCGGCGATCCGGCGCTGCTCAACCGCGACGCCTACGGTGCCGGCTGGCTCTACAAAGTCCGGCTCGCGAGCCCCGACGAGCCCAAGAATCTGATGGGGGCGGCCGACTACGAGCAGCTGGTCGCCGCCGGCGCGTAGAGGAGTTTCCGCCCCGTGTACACGCCCCACACCGACGACGATGTCCGCGAGATGCTTGCGCTCGTCGGCGCGTCGTCGCTCGCCGAGCTGACGGCGGTGCCGAGCGAGGTGGCGCTGCGCGCGCCGCTGCGCTTGCCGCCGGCCCTTTCCGAAGCCGAACTGGTGCGCGAATTCGCCGAACTGGCGGCGCGCGATACGGCGGCCGGGATGCCCTCGTTCCTCGGGGCCGGCGCCTACCGGCATTACATCTCGGCGGTCGTGCCGGCGCTTGCGATGCGCGGCGAA
>JBOHTX010000235.1:0-3343 GCA_050733855.1 Vulcanimicrobiaceae bacterium | reverse complement strand
GCCGGCGAGAGCGGCGGCGCGCCGCCGGGTTGCGCGCAGGGAGCGGCCAGGCTCGTGCGCCACTCGAACCGCAGCGCGGCGAAGGTCGCGGCGATCGCGAGCAGCGCCGGAATCCCGAACGCAGCGAGCCACGGACCCAGTGCCGGAAGCGCATCGCCGAAGACGACCAGGTTCGCCGGATTCGAGATCGGCAGCACGAAGCTGGCGGCGTTGGCGACGAAAGCGCACGCGAACAGATACGGGAGCGGCGGAACGCGAGCGCGCGCGATCGTGGCCGCGATCGCGGGCGTGAGCACGACCGCGGTCGCGTCGTTCGAGAGGATCGCGGTGACGACGACGCCGACCCCGAACACGAGCGCGAACAAGCGCGCCTGCGAACCGCGCGCCGCCTCGAGCGCGAACGCGGCGATCCAATCGAAGACGCCTTCGTGGCGCGCGAGCTCGGCGAGCGCCATCATTCCGATCAGGAACAGGTAGACCGCGACCCCCTTCTCGATCGCGTGCAGCGCCGCGAGCGGAGAGATCAGGTGCGCGACGACCAGCAGCGCGGCCCCTGCGCCTGCGAACAGCGCTTCGGGGATGCGCCGCGGCCGGATCAGGATGGCGCCCAAGGTGAGCGCGCAAATGGCCCAGGTCAGGTCCCGCTCCGGCGTCCCTATACCGGACTATCCGCTTGCACGGACCTCGCGCTTGGTGACCCGGTAGACGTTGCGCACGTCCTTGAGCGCGCGCAGCTTTTCCAGGACACCGTGCAGATGATCGAGGTTTGATATCTGGAGCGTCAAACTGATGAGCGCCAGCTCGCGCTTCACGCGCGCCGTCACCGAGGAGGCCGAGGTTTTGTATTCCGAGCAGACCCCCATCACGTCTTGCAAGAGCCCGGACCGATCGAGGGCTTCGACCTCGACGTCGACGGCGTGCGTCTGCCCACTCGATTCGACCCACGACGCCTGCAGAATGCGTTCCGGCATCGAGGCCATGTACGCGACGTTCGGACAGTCGGCCCGGTGCACCGAGACGCCTTTGCCGATCGTCACGTAGCCCATGATCGGATCGCCCGGGACCGGGCTGCAACATTTCGAGAGCCGCACCAGCACGTCGTCGGCGCCCGCGATCCGGATACCGCTCGCGTTGCGCACGACCCGGCGCGAGAGCGGGGCGCGCTGGACCGCGGTGAAATCGATCAAGTTCGAGGCTTTGGCCAGCTCGCGTAAGCGCGAGACGACCGAGACGACCGAGGCATCGCCGAAGCCGAGCGCCGCGTACAGGTCGGTCGCCGACGCATAGTTCATGCGGCGCGCGATCTTTTCGATCGTCTCGCCTCGCGCCAGGTCCGGGCGCAGGTGTTCGCGCGCCAGCTCACGTTCGACCATCTCCTGCCCCAGCACCACGTTCTCGTGCTTGCGTTCCTTCCGGAACCACTGCTTGATCTTGTGCTTGGCGCTCGAAGTCCGGACCAGCGCCAGCCAGTCGAGCGACGGCCGCGAACTCTTGTTGACGAGTACTTCGCAGATGTCGCCGTTGCGCAGCTGGTAATCGAGCGGCACGATTCGACCGTTGACCTTGGTCCCGACGCAGTGATTGCCGATATCGCTGTGGACTTGGTAGGCGAAATCGAGCGGCGTCGCGGCGCCCGGCAGCGAGAACACGTCGCCCTTGGGCGAGAACACGAAGACCTGATTCTCGAAGAGATCGAGCTTGAGGTTCTCCATGAAGGCCCGCGAATCGCTCATATCGTTCTGCCATTCGAGCAGCGAGCGTAGCCAAGTCAGTTTCTGCTCGAAATCGTCGGGCTTGGTTCCTTCTTTGTAGCGCCAGTGGGCGGCGATCCCATATTCGCTCGTGCGGTGCATCTCAAAGGTGCGGATCTGAATCTCGAGCGGGTCGCCACCCGGGCCGACGACCGTGGTATGCAGCGACTGGTACATGTTGGGCTTGGGCATCGCGATGTAGTCTTTGAAGCGTCCCGGGATCGGCTTCCAGAACGAATGCACGACGCCGAGCGAACCGTAGCAGTCTTTGACGCCCTCGACGATCACGCGCACCGCGGTCAGATCGTAGATGGTCGAGAAGTCGCGGCCCTTCTTCATCTTGGTGTAGATCGAGTAGAAGTGTTTGGGGCGGCCCATGACTTCGGCGCGGATGCCGAGTGTCTCGAACTGTTCGCGCAAGAGCGCGACCACCCGCGCCACCGAATCTTCGCGCTCCGCACGTTTCTTGGCGACCCGCTCGGCGATATCGCGGTAGGCCTCGGGATCGAGGTGGCGCAGGCACAGATCCTCGAGGTCCCACTTGATCTTCCAGATGCCCAAGCGGTGGGCGATCGGCGCGTAGATGTCGAGCGTCTCGCGCGCGATCGTCGCTTGCTTGGCGGGCGGCAAACTCTCGAGCGTGCGCATGTTATGCAGACGATCGGCCAACTTGACGATGATGACCCGGATGTCTTTGGCCATCGCCATGAACATCTTGCGCAGGTTCTCGACTTGCGCGTCTTCTTTGGTTTGATAGGGGATGCGGGTCAGTTTGGTGACGCCGTCGACGAGCTGCGCGATCTCCGGGCCGAAGCGCGCGCTGACCTCCTCGCCCGTGATCATCGTATCTTCGACGACGTCGTGCAAGATCGAGGCCGCGATCGTGGCGCGGTCCATCTCGAGATCGGCCAGGATGTTGGCAACCGCGAGGGGATGCTCGATATAGCCCTCGCCCGAGGCCCGGCGCTGGCCTTGATGGGCCGCCGCCGCCAGCTCGTAGACCGCCCGCAGCCAGACGGGATTGAGGGTCGGGTCGTAGGACCGGACCTTCTCGATCAGTTGCTCGATCTGGCTAGGCATCGTATTCGGTCCATTGTGCCACAAAGGCGGTCGGGCGTCTATCGTCTGAAAGCTGCACGCGGCGCCCGCTGCCGCACGCGGACAATCCACATTTCTCGGTGGACGAGATGTGGGCAAGGGCCAACCGCGCAGCGGCGGCGCGCCGGCAAGGAACTTTCCGGTGCTTGCGCGGGGCGTCTCAGTAACGAATGAAGGCGGTAATCGCGTGGCCGGCGAGCGCTTCGCGCCCGCGCAGCGCGGCCAATTCGATCAGAAAACCAAAGCCGATCAGCTCGGCGCCGAGCCGCTCGACGAGCCGTCCGGTGGCGGCAGCCGTGCCGCCGGTTGCGAGCAGATCGTCGATGACCACCACGCGCTCGCCGCGCCGCACGGCGTCATCGTGGATTTCAAGCGAGTTCGTGCCGTACTCGAGCGCGTAGGACTCGCTCTGCGTGTTGCCCGGGAGCTTGCCGGGCTTTCGGACCGGGACGAAGCCGGCTTCGAGACGGTAGGCGAGCGGCGCGCCGAGCATG
>JBOHTX010000234.1:0-3362 GCA_050733855.1 Vulcanimicrobiaceae bacterium | reverse complement strand
GCGCTGCGGCGATGCTCGCGGCAGAACGCGGCGCGCAGTCGGCGAGGCTGCGCACCGAGCGCGGCCGCGGCACGAGGTGCAGCGCGAACGCCGGCGCGTGCACGGGGGCCGGCTGCGCTCGCGCGGCCGCGCGCAGCGGGACCGCAACGAAGAATCCGTTCGAACCAACGAGCAACGCGAACGCAAACCCGATGCGGCGCGTGAATCGAGACACGCCGCGCGCTTCGCGACGCAAGCGGAGACCCCCGGTCGTACGCGGCTGGGAGCCGTTGCGTGCCCCGGCGAAGCGCCCGCCTCAATGGTGCTCTCGAGCGGCGATATCGCCGTGATCGCCGCATATTTCGTCTTCAACGGGGCGATCGGCGTCTATTTCGCGCGGCGTGGGGGCTCGAGCGTCGGCGAGTACTTCCTCTCCGGCCGCGCGGTCCCGTGGTGGCTGGCCGGCATCTCGATGGTCGCGACGACGTTCTCGGCGGATACGCCGCTGGCCGTCACGGGCTTCGTCGCGGCGCACGGGATCGCCGGCAATTGGGTTTGGTGGAGCTCGGTGATGTCGGGGATCCTGACGGTCTTCTTCTTCGCCAAGTTGTGGCGCCGCTCGGGCGTGTTGACCGACGTCGAGTTCATCGAGCTGCGCTACGCCGGGCGCTCGGCGGCGGCGCTGCGGCTGGTGCGCGGACTCTTCCAAGGCGTCTTCATCAACTCGGTCATCATGGGCTGGGTCAACCTCGCGATGGCCAAGGTGCTCGAGCTGACCCTGCACGTCCCGAAACTCGAAGCGCTCGGCGTGTGCCTCGTGTTCACCGCCGTCTACGTGACGATCGGCGGATTGTGGGGCGTGCTCGTCACCGATCTTTTCCAGTTCATCCTCAAGATGACGATGGCGATCGTGCTGGCAGTCGCGGTGGTGGCGGCGATCGGCGGGCTCGGCGCACTGCGAGCCAAGCTGGCGCTGGTCGACGCGGCCCACCACGGCGCTTCGGTGCTCGCCTTTTTCCCGCACTCGGACGCTGCCTGGCTGCCGTTGCTGACGTTCGCCACCTACCTCGGCGTGCAGTGGTGGGCTTCGTCGTATCCCGGCGCGGAGCCGGGCGGCGGCGGGTACATCGCGCAGCGCATCTTCAGCTCGAAGAGCGAGAACGACGCGCTCGGCGCCACGCTCCTCTTCAACGTGGCCCACTACGCGGGCCGTTCGTGGCCGTGGATTCTGGTCGCGCTCGGCGCGCTCGTGCTCTATCCGCACGGCGTGCGCGGGCCCGACGGCAAGGTCGACCCGGAACTCGGCTACGTGCAGGCGATGATCGATTATCTGCCGGCTTGGGGCCGCGGCCTGATGATCGCCGGGTTTCTTGCGGCCTACATGTCGACGATCGGGACCCACCTCAACCTCGGCGCGTCGTATCTGACCAACGACCTCTACCGGCGCTTCATGCGGCCCGGCCAAAGCGAACGGCACTACGTGTCCGCGTCGCGGGTCGCAACCGTGATCGTGATGGGGCTTTCGGTGATCGGCGCCTACGCGAACAACTCGGTCGGGGGCGCCTGGATCTACCTCTTCAACCTGACGGCGGGCGTGGGGCTCGTCATGATCTTGCGCTGGTATTGGTGGCGCGTGAATGCCTGGAGCGAGATCTCCGCGCTCGTGTGCTCGGCGCTGACGGCGAACGCGATCATCCTCCTGAAGATCTTCCCTGCGAGCGATCCCAATGCCACCGCCAAGACGCTGCTCGTCACCGTCCCGATCACGACGCTCGTCTGGCTCGCCGTCACCTGGCTCACGCCGCCGGAACCGCAGGCGGCGCTACTGCACTTCTACGCAAAGGTGCGACCGAACGCGCTCGGCTGGGGCCCGATCGCGCGCCGCTCGCCTGCGGCCCCGACCAGCGAATCGCTCGGGCTCGACCTCATCGCCTGGATCGCCGGCTGCGTGCTCGTCTACGGTTCGCTCTTCGGGATCGGGAAAGTGCTGCTCGGAGCGCCGCTCGAGGGCACGATCTATCTGGTGCTCGCGGCAATCGCGGCCCTCGTGATCGCACGCGCGCTGCGGGCGAAGCCAACGGACCGCTCGGCCGGGATCGAGCGCATCGAACCCGCGGCCACCACCAATTAATCCGGTTGCAGTTCGCGCCGGTCGAAAAGCGTTCGGATCCCGGCCACGATCGCCGGGAGGTCCGCCGGCGCCGCGCCGCGCGCGCGCTCGGCCAGCTCGACCAAGCCGCGATCGGCCCGGACGAGCGCATCGCTTTCGCGAGCATCGAGCGCAGCGTGATCGAGGCGCCGGATGAACTGCATGTCGCCGAACTCGCAGCGCAAGAGGGTTGCCGAAAGCGCATCCTGGGTCGGCCCGTCGAGCGCGGCTTCGGACGCCGCCTGCACGTCGGCGAGCGCCTCCCCGACGAAGGCTCGCACGCGCTTATCGCTCGCGTGGCGCGCCGCCTCATCTCCGTACCCGGCGTAGCCGACGACCCGTTCGCGCAGAAAGGCGAGATCGGTATCCATGCCCGTCTCGACGCCCCCGCGGAACCTGAAGTTTCGGTGAAGGCTCGCAGGCAGGACCCTCCCGCAACATCCGGCCGCGGCGACCGGGCGTTTTGTGGGGGAGCGGGCCCCCTTTGAGGGGGCCGTTTTTCAGGAGGGACGAAAAGCGATGGCGTGGACGATACGGCTCGGCTCATGGAGCGCGTGCGCCAACGTGACGTCTCGGCTTTCGAATCGCTCTACGACGCCTATCACCGGCTGGTCTTCGGGATCGGCCTCAAGATGCTGGGCGACGTGATGGCGGCGGAAGACCTCACCCAAGCGGTCTTCTTGACGATCTGGAGCCGGCCCGAGGCGTTCCGCGGCGGCAATTTCGGTGCGTGGCTGGCGCGCGTCTCGCGCAACCGCGCCCTCGACGTCCTACGGAGCCGCGCGGTCCGTGCCGAAAATGAAATGCCGGCGGAAATCTCACTCGATGGATCGCTCGACGACGAAATCTTCGCCCGCCTCGACGGCGCGCGCGTGCGCGATGCGCTCGCGCAGCTTCCCGACGAGCAACGCCGTCCGATCGAGTTGGGCTTCTTCGGTGGGATCACCCACGAAGAGATCGCGCGCCGCACCGATACGCCGCTCGGAACCGTCAAGACGCGGATCCGCGCCGGTCTTCGCAAGCTGCGGGCGACCCTCGAAGCGAGCGTGAGCCGGTGATCGAACACGACGACGCGCTCGACGAGCGGCTCGCGGTCTTGGCACTGGGCGCGCTCCCCAAGGCGGAGGCGCTCGAGTTGGTCGCGCACGTCGAGAGCTGCGCAGCGTGCCGGAATGCCTACTTCGGCTATCGTGCGGCCGCCGATTTGATCGGTTACGCCGCCGAACCCGAGGCT
>JBOHTX010000233.1:0-3380 GCA_050733855.1 Vulcanimicrobiaceae bacterium | reverse complement strand
CCGCCGTCCCGCGGCCGCTGCGCAGCGGTCGCCGGAGGTCGGTTGCGGCCAGCGCGCAGAGCAGCTCGCAGGCCAGCGCCCCCTCCGCGTTGTCGAGGATCGCGGAAAAGGTGCGGGCCGCGATCGTTCCCATCGAGACGTGATCTTCCTGACCGGCGGAGGTCGGGATCGAATCGACCGCCGAGGGAAAGGCAAGCGCTTTACTTTCGGAGACGAGCGCGGCAGCCGTGTATTGCGCGAGCATCAACCCCGATTCGAGCCCCGGGCGACGCGAGAGAAAAAGCGGCAGGCCGCGCTCCTCGCCGTTGAGCAACAGATAGCAGCGCCGTTCGCTGATCGACGCGACCTGCACCATCACGGCCTTCGCGAGATCGCACGCGACCCCGACGGGCTGGCCGTGAAAGTTCCCGCCGCTCAGGAAGGCGTCGTCCTCGGCGAAGACGAGCGGATTATCGGTGACCGAGATCGCTTCGATCTCGATCACGCGCCGCGCGTGCGCCAACGCGTCGCGCGCGGCCCCGTGCACGACCGGCACGCAGCGGAACGAGTACGGGTCTTGCACGCGGCCGCAGGCGCGGTGCGATTGCATGATCTCGGACTCCGCGAGTAGCGCGCGCAAGTTGGCGGCGACCCGCGCTTGTCCGGGATGCGGCCGCAAGGCGTTGATGCGCGGATCGAAGACGGCGTCGGTCGCCAGGAACGCTTCGAGCGAGAGCGCCGCAATCGTATCGGCCGCCGCCAGCAAGCGTTCGGCCCGCAGCAGCGCAAGCGCACCGATCGCGGTCATCACCTCGGTCCCGTTGATGAGCGAGAGCCCTTCCTTCGCGGCGAGCGTGACCGGCGCGAGCCCGGCCCGTGCGAGCGCCTGGGCGCTCGGCAGACGGAGACCGTCGTGAAAGGCCTCGCCTTCGCCGATCAGCACGAGCGTCATGTGCGCGAGCGGCGCGAGGTCGCCGCTGGCCCCGACCGAGCCCTGTGCCGGCACGACCGGGACGACGTCGCGGTTGAGGATCTCGGTCAGCAGCTCGAGCGTCTCGAGGCGGATCCCCGAATGGCCGGCGGCGAGCGCGCTGACGCGCAGGGCGCCGGCCGCGCGCACGGCTTCGCGCTCGAGCGGCGGCCCCGTCCCGGCGGCGTGGCTGCGCACGAGATTGAGTTGGAGCGCGGCCGAATCGGCCGGCGCGATCGCGACGTTCGCCATCCGGCCGAAGCCGGTCGTGACTCCGTAGACCGCCTCGCCGCGTTCGAGCGCGCCCGCCACGCAGGCACGCGCCGCAATCACCCGCGCACGCGCTTCTTCGGAGACCACGACCGCGGCGCGCCCGAATGCGATCGCTTCGAGGTCCTCGAGCGAGAGGCGCGCGCCGTCGAGCACGACGGTCCGATCGGTTGCCGGCACGCGCTCGCCTTCGCTCAGGAAACGAAGGCCGCCTCGAAGCGGGGGCATTTCCGGGCGAGTTGAGGAGCGCTTACGACCAGAGGACGACCTTGCCATTCGGGCTGATCTGGAGGGACGTTCCCGGCTTTACCTGCTCGACTGCTCGCTGGATTTCCGGCCACGAACGAATGACGAGCGAGACTTGCTCAAACAGCGGCTTACTCGTGAACCCTTTAGCCATAAAAATGGAAACGACGTTCGCTTCCTCGAGAGCTTTGCGTTCAGCAGGTTTCCTTGAAATGCCGCGGTCGCCGGTCACCAGCGTCCAGCCACGCTGACCGATCTGGGGAATCCACGTCACGTCGGGAGTCTCGGCTGGGAATTCGTCCGTGAGGTGTTTCGCGTCGACTCCAAGCAGCGCGAGGATCTTAGCAAGTTGCGGAGGGAACGTGCTGTCAAGGAAAAAGGTCACGCGGCCGCGCGTAAGCTCTCTTCGTATTCGAGGGCCGCATTGAGCTCCGCAAGCGTAATCTGATACCAGCGCGCGAGTCGGGCGGGCTCTTCGCCGGCTTGGCGCATTTGATAGAGGACGAAAGTCGGCGTGCCAGTTCGCTGGACGATCGGGCGACCGAACGACCGACTCGCGTCGAGCAGCACGGGATGTCTCCTGCCAAGCGGCCAGTACGTCGAGGCGAGACCGTCCGGAGCGAAGTCAAGCTTCTTGCGAAAGAAGGGTTCGACAAGTTCGCTGTAAGCGGTCTGGCCCTTGGAGAGTTCGATGTGGAGCCTGCCAGGGGGCACGTCATCGATGCGCGCAAGATCGCTGAATATCCCGCAGCCATCCGTTTTGAGGCTCTTCGTCGCAAAGGGCAAACGGGTCCCGAACAGCTCCCCTGCCCGCGCGCGCGCCGCTCGAACAACGCCCAAAGGGACGCCTTGACTGCGGAAAAACGCAATGACGGCAAGCTCCACGAGCTCGTGAAATGAGAGAATTCGCTCTTCGAGTTCGTCGTCGCCGGCCACGACGGCCTCGGAGAATCGGTCCTCGTCCTTTGCAGCGTACCAGTAGCCGACCGCCCAGCGTCGTAATTTCTTGTAGGGAATATGCAGAATGAAGCTCGCGTCGCGAAGCGAGTATGCCCCGACGCCGAGCCCAGAATTCGTTCCGTGCGGTCGATCCATCCCTCGATTATGCGGCGATCACCCCACCATCGCCTCGCGGGCGACCGGGCGCGAACCGCTTCCCCCAACAGCCGCGGCGCCACGCAGCCCCGCGAGAACAGCCAGAGCCGAAACGCTTGCTTGCTCTACTAGGCGACAGCAGGCGAGCCCCGCCGGGGCGGAATGATCGGGTGCGGGCCACGGGAAGCAAAGGCCGCCACCGGCATCGCGCGACCGACGTCGGGGCATCCGGAAGACTGGTGGCTCGAAGCGTTCGTCGACACGACCGGCACGACGAACTATCTATTCCAAGGCCCGTAGGGCGGTTGCGAATGCCGCCCCGCGAACCCGCGGATCGAAAACGAGCGCCGGATGCGTGCTGCGCGGTTTACGCCGTCTATCCAGGTGGCGCACGATGCGGGCGCTGCGCGTACGTATTGCCTCTTCTGCGTTGCACGACGCGTAGGCTACGATACGCGACACACTGGACGGTCGCACGGGAGTCGTTAGCCAGATGGATTACGTATCGCCGCCGCTGTTCGTCAAAGCGCTGATCGCCGCCGGGCTCGGCGCGCTCCTCGGGCTCGCGGTCGCACCGAGCGCCGCCTAGGGAGGCCGGCGTGGCATCCGGCGAGTTCGCGCCGGCGCAAAAAGAGTATCTCGCCGGATTCTTCACCGGTGCGGCCGCACGCGCGCAGCTTCCGTACGTCGCGAAGCTCTCGAGCGGCGCGCTCGTCTCCGCGCCGCAGAGCGGTCTTTCCAACGAAGCTGCCGAGCCGCCGGAACCGACGGTCTTCGGCGTCCCGCTCTCGGAACTCGCGCGCGAGGAACTGATCAAGTA
>JBOHTX010000232.1:0-3392 GCA_050733855.1 Vulcanimicrobiaceae bacterium | reverse complement strand
GCGCAAGGGCGTGGCGCTGGCCGCCGCGCGCCTCGGTTGCACCCACGGCCAAGGCTTCTATTTTGCCGAACCGATGCCGATCGCAGAACTTGCCCGGGTACTCGCGGCCCCGAAGCGGGCCGACGCGAGCGGCGAGAGGGGCGCGTAGCCCGCGAGCCAAAAGGCACGGGCGCCGCGCGCGACGCGATCTGGAGAGATGGCCGAGCGGCTGAAGGCAGCGGTTTGCTAAACCGTCATACGTCCTTAAAGGCGTATCGAGGGTTCGAATCCCTCTCTCTCCGTTGAACAACGGGGCGGCGTGCCCCCCGTTCCCCCCGGGCCGGCACTCGCCGGCCCCGATGTTCCCCAACGCTGCCGAAGGTTGGACTGCGCGACCACGGGGGCGCGTGCACCGCGTTCCACGACGGGGCGCCACTCGGCGGCCCATTCGATCGCACTGCTGCTGTTGGGCGCCGTGCCATCGCTGTCGGAGGTCGGACTGCGCGAAACAGTTGACGGTTCTCAGCTCATCGCATGCGTGAAAGGGGAAGGGAAGCGGGTCGCTACGCGGTACATGAGCGAGTCCCGAGGCGCGTGCGGACGTGCGGTCGTAGCTCAATTGGATAGAGCAACAGGCTACGAACTTGTAGGTTGGGGGTTCGAGTCCCTCCGACCGCGCGAGCGCCCCGCGCGCACGAAGACGGACCGCGCAGGCACGATCGAAGGCTCGGTAGCTCAGCGGTAGAGCGGGGGACTCATAAGCCCTAGGTCGCAGGTTCGAATCCTGCCCGAGTCAGCGCGGCCCCGCGGCCAGGGCGCGAATCCTCCCTCGGCGTATGCGGGTTAGGGAGGCGAGGTATCACAGCCAACCATGTCGACGATCCCCTGCGATTTCTGCCCCCACCCGGTCGACCGCGGCCAAATGGAAGAGATCGAAATCTCGCATTACGTCCCCGACTCCTCGGGTGACGATCTGGCCTACGCGCGGACGTACTTCTTCGGGCACCCCGATTGCGTGCGCAAGTTCTATCGCGGGCTGATCGACCACAAACTCGATCTCTTCAAACATCTCCCCACCTCGAACGCACCGCTCTCGCCCGAAGAACCGAAGTGAACGTTCGTGCGCGCCCGTAGCGTAGCTGGATAACGCGCGGCCCTCCGAAGGCTGAGATCGGCGGTTCGAATCCGTCCGGGCGCATGACTCTCTCTCCCCGCGAGCGTGACGAAACCGCCATGCGCCGCGCCCTCGAACTCGCGGCGCAGGCCGCGCTTCGGGGCGAGGTTCCGGTCGGTGCCGTCCTGCTCGTGGGCGAATCCGTCTTCGAAGCCGCGAACGAAAAAGAAGCGCGCGCCGACCCGAGCGCGCACGCCGAGATGCTGGCGATCCGCGCGGCCGCAAGTGCGCTTGGCCGTTGGCGGCTCACGGGCGCCGCGCTCTACGTCACGAAAGAACCGTGCGCGATGTGCGCGGGCGCGATCGTGGCGGCGCGCATCGAGCGCCTGATCTTCGGTTGCCGCGATCCCAAGGCCGGCGCCGCCGGCAGCGTGCTCGACGTCTTCGGCTCGGTGGCCGCGAACCACCGGGTCGCGGTCGTCTGCGGGCCGTTCGCCGACGAAGCAGCCGCGCAGCTGCGCGCCTTTTTCGAAGCGCGCCGCTAAGGCGCGGCCGCATCACAAGCGGCAGGTCTGCCGGGCGGTGAACGGGTCGGGTACCGACAGCGCGTACGAGAGCCCGGCCGCGAGCGCGACGAGCGCGAGCAGAACGCCGAGCGCGAGCCGCCGTTTGGCGCGGCGCCGCTCGAGGGCGAGGGCGCCGAAGGCACCGAGCAGGACCACGGCACTCAAGAAGAACGCGAGCCGCGCCGGATTCCCCGAGATCGCATCGGGGACCAGCACCGCGAACGAAGCCGCGAGCCCGCCGCTCGGGCCGCAGAGCGCGGTCAGCCGCCCGAGCCCAATCGCTTCGGTGCAGAGGAATGCGACGGTCGTCGCCCAGGCGAACCAGGGCGCAACCCGGACGAGCGGCGGGGCCGGCGGGCTCGGGCCGTTCATACCTTTGGGATTTCGGCTCGGATAGGAGCACTTCCGAGGCGCGTCCTATAGACCGCCCCGGAGAGGTGGTCGAGTGGTTGAAGGCACCCGCCTCGAAAGCGGGCAGACGCGATGAGCGTCTCGAGAGTTCGAATCTCTCCCTCTCCGCCACGCTCGCACGCAAAGCACGCTCGCCCGAACCGGTTACACGAGTTCAACGCGCGCGCGATACCCGGCAGCGCGGGCGAGACGCCGGTCGCGGGTCAGCAGCGGCGCGTCGAGCACCTCCGCGAGCGCGACGTAGAGCGCATCGTAGGCCCCTAGATTTTGCCGCAGTTCCCAGACACGCGGGAGAAGAAAGCCGTGCGGGTACCGTTGCAGCGGGAAGTCCTCCAGGTCGGCGAGCGCCGCGCGGCCGCGTTCCGCGCCGATTTCGCCCGCGGCGGCATACCGGCGAACGACCTGCGCAACTTCGACGTCGAGCAGATGCGGCGCGTGGAACGTTTGCCGCCTCTCGAAGAGCCGCCGTTCCACCGTCTCGGCGGCCGGCGTGCGAAGCAGAACTTCAAGCAGAGCCGAGGCGTCGACGACGATCACCGGCGGTCGCGTTCGGCGCGAATCGCCTTGGCCGGCGCGACCGCGGGCCTCACACGCGGCCGGAGTTTCAAGCGCTCGCGCAGTTCCCCGAGCGTCGGTCGCTCGGCCGCGTCGCGGAGTTCGTTGAGCAGGTAATCGGAAAGCGACATCCCGGCCAGAGCCGCGCGCGATTTGAGCCGGCGATGCAGCAGATCGGGGACGTTGCGGATTTGGATCATGGCCGGCATGTGAAGAGCATAGGAACATGCAAAACGCATGTCAAGAAGATTCGCGGGCTTTCGGCTTCGGCGAGGGCTGCCTGGGTCGGCCTCATCTCGGGCGGGCTCACCGTAGGCCCGGCTCCGCGTAGCCGGCCCGGCAGCGCGTGGTGCGATCTCATCGTGGCGCTGACCCGAGGGTGGATACGGGATCGCGTTCGCGGGCCCCAGGCGGAAGAGAAGCGGCTCGTCGGACAGCCCGCACCCCCGCAGGTCCGGTCGCTTCGCAGGCGAACGCAGGCGAGCCCCCTCAGCCCGAAGTATCCTCCGTCGCCGGCTCGGAAGTAGGTCGTGAGCTCGAACGCTATCGGCAAGGTGGTCGACGAGTCCGGGAATCCGCTGAGCGTTGCGCTGACGGCGAGGATGCGGGTTCGCCGGTCGCAGCGACCATCGGCGTGACGAACCGGACGCTCTCGATCTATCGACCCGGTGACGACCCTGCCGCTGCCGTTGCGCTTGATGCGACGCTGCCGCTCGAAGTGCACGTCGAACGCGAACCGGTCACGACGAAGCTGCGCGCCGCAACCC
>JBOHTX010000231.1:0-3397 GCA_050733855.1 Vulcanimicrobiaceae bacterium | reverse complement strand
AGCCTGTCGGGTTATGGCACATGTCCGTCTTCGGCCCGCCTTTTGTCCGAATACTTCGTTGCTCATCGGTCATGAAGCTACGGCTTCACTCCCTCTTCGTGCCTTTTCTTCGAACAAAATTCGGAGCCGAATCCGAACACGGCCATAACCCGACAGGCTCCTAGCGCTCTGCGGTTGCGCCGCGCGCCACGAACTCCGCGTAGGCACCGGGGTCGACGTTCCCGCCGCTCAACACGACCCCGACGCGCTGCCCTTGGAGATCCAGCCGACGCGAACGCAATGCGGCCAGCGCGCACGCCCCGCTCGGCTCGAGCACGAGCTTGAGCCGCGCGAAGGCGAAGTGCAGCGCTTCGCACAGCTCTGCATCGGAAACGGTAACGATCCCGGCGCAGCGCTCGCGCACGATCTCGAAGGTCAGCGCTCCCGGCGAGGTCGTGCGTTGACCGTCGGCGATCGTTGCAGGGACGGCGATCCCGATGCGCTCGCCGCGAGCCAGCGAACGCGCGAAATCGTCGCCGGCCTCTGGCTCGACGCCCCAGATCGCGATGCCGGGACGCAGAGCCGCAGCCGCGAGCGCGATCCCTGAAATCAGTCCTCCGCCGCCGACCGGGACTACGATCGCGTCGAGTTCGGGAACGTCCTCGAGGAGCTCGTGTCCGACCGTCCCGGCGCCTGCGATGATGTCGGGGTCGTCGAAGGGCGGCACCAGCGTCGCGCCGCGCTCGGCTGCAAGCCGCTGCGCAATCGCTTGCCGGTCCTCGCTCGCGCGATCGTAGACGATCACCTCCGCGCCGTAGCCGCGGGTCGCGGCGAGTTTCCCGGTCGGCGCATCGGCCGGAACGACGATCGTTGCCGCGGTCTCGAGCAAGCGTGCCGCGAGTGCAACGGCCTGCGCGTGGTTTCCGCTCGAGAACGCCACCACGCCGCGCCGCCGCGCCTCGGGGCCAAGCAATGCGATCCGGTTGTAGGCGCCGCGAAACTTGAACGAGCCGGTCCGCTGAAATTGCTCGCATTTGAGAAAGGCGCGCAGCGCGAGCGACTCATCGAGCGTTCGCGAACGCACGACCGGCGTCCGCTGGACGATGCCCGCGAGCCGCGCCGCCGCAGCCCGCACCGCGTCAAGCGGGGGCACGCCGCCCCGTCGTTCGCGGAGTCCAATCGTCGCGGCGTTGGGGAACATAGGGGCCGGCGAGTGCCGGCCCGGGGGGCAACGGGGGGCACGCCGCCCCGTTTTCTACGGAACGATCTTCGGGGGCGCGCTCCCGGGAATCCAGATTTGCCACGAGCGCACGATTCCGTTCGGTTCGACGAGCATCTTCTCGTCGAGCTGTCCGGCCGTAAAATCCGCCACGAAAAGCTTCACGCCGCGCGGATCGACGCGGTCCGGCTGCTCGCTGAGATCTTGCAACGCGCCGTATTCGTTGGCGAGCAGCGCGAGCGAATCGATCAGGCGCCCATTGTGCAGCTTCGACCAGGCGCGGCGATCGAAGAGCGCGACGACCGGCTGCGTATTGCGCGCCATGACGGCGCGCGTGATCCGGTCGGCCAGTTGCTCGTCGTGATTCTCAGGCCGCTTCGCCGGCTGCGCACACGCGGCTAGCGCGAGGACCGCGAATGCGGCCAGCGCGGCACCCGTCGCACCGCGCAGGCGCCCCATCAGCGAGCGCCCGCCTGCACGGCCGGAACCGCCGGAACCGCGGCTGCGAACGGCGCAAAATGCAACGCAGGATTCCACTCTTGCGCGAGCTTCAGGCTCCAGGTGCTCTCGAAGAGCGCGACCGGCCGGCCCTCGCGGTCGAGGACGAGGCGCGCGCTCGCGGGCCAGGTCGCAGCTTCGACCAGCGCGGGCTCGCCTTCGACCCGCGCGATCAGCCCGAAGGGAAGCGGCAGAAATTCGCTCACCACCCGGTATTCGGCAGCGAGCCGGTATTTTGCAACCTCGAACTGGAGTTCGCCGACCGCTCCCAGGATCGGCTCGCGCTGCGGACCGGTCGAGAAAAAGAGCTGGATCGCACCCTCCTCGGCCAGCTGCGCGAGCCCTTTGCCGAACGACTTGTAGGCCGCGGTATCGATGCTGCGCACGGCCGCGAAGTGCTCGGGTGCAAAGGCCGGGATCGGATCGAAGGCCAGCGCCGCGCCCTCCGCAAGCGAGTCGCCGATCGCAAACGCCCCGGGGCTCGAGACCCCGACCACGTCGCCCGCATAGGCTTCGTCGATCGCGTCGCGTTCGGAAGCGAACAGGCGCATCGCGCGCGAGAGGCGGACCTCGCGACCACTGCGCGCGTTTTGCACGCTCATATCGCGTGCAAAGCGGCCGCTGCAAATCCGCACGAACGCGATCCGGTCGCGGTGACGCGGATCCATGTTGGCTTGAATCTTGAAGACGAAGCCGGTGAAGCGCTCGTCGCCGGGCCGCACCTCGAGCGCTTCGCCGGAAGCGGCGTCGGTTGCGTGCCGTCCGGCCGGCGGCGGCGCCAGCTCGAGGAAACCCTCCAAAAACAGTTCGATTCCGAAGTTGTTGCCGGCGCTGCCGAAAAAGACCGGCGTCGCGGCGCCGCATGCGAAGGCCTCACGATCGAAACCGGTGCCGGCGCCGGCGAGCAATTCGATCCCCTCGCGAAACGCCCGGTACGTTTCCTCATCGCAGAGTTCGCGCAGGCGCGGATCGTCGAGCGTTCCGAGCGCAACCGGCGCGCGAGTGGCACCGTGCTCGGTCCGCTCGAAACGATGGACCGTGCGCGTCCGCCGGTCGTAGACGCCGCGGAACTGCGGCCCGTTCCCGAGCGGGTAGTTCATCGGGTAGGTCGCGATCCCGAGCACGCGTTCGAGTTCGTCGAGCAGCTCGAGCGGCTCGCGGCTCGGACGGTCGAGCTTGTTGACGAAGGTGAACAGCGGGATGCCGCGTTCGCGACAGATCGCGAAGAGCTTTTCCGTCTGGGGCTCGACGCCCTTGGCCGCATCGATCAGCATGATCGCACTGTCGGCCGCCAGCAGCGTGCGATAGGTATCTTCGCCGAAATCTTGGTGGCCGGGCGTATCGAGCAAGTTGAGCGTGAAGCCGCGGTACGGGAACTGCAGCACGGTCGAGGTGATCGAGATGCCGCGCTCGCGCTCGAGCGCCATCCAGTCGGAGGTCGCGGCGCGCGCCCGCCGCCGAGCCATCACCTGACCGGCGGTATTGATCGCGCCGCCGTAGAGCAAGAGCTTCTCGGTCAGGGTCGTCTTGCCGGCATCGGGGTGCGAGATGATCGCAAACGTGCGCCGCCGCGCGACCGCGGCCGCGAGCGCGGGATCTTCCAAGTGCATCATCCGTGAGAGTATCGGCGAGCGCTCAAGGGATGCGCTCGAAGTGCGGTGCGCGGCCACCCGCGAGCCGGTAGATGCGGACGTCGACGGC
>JBOHTX010000230.1:0-3407 GCA_050733855.1 Vulcanimicrobiaceae bacterium | reverse complement strand
CAGGCGTTCCATGCCCTACGTGCTAGCCTTCGATCAAGGGACCACCAGCTCGCGCGCGATCGTCTTCGATGAACACGGCGCGATCCGGGGCGTCGATCAGCGCGAGTTCCCGCAGCATTTTCCCCAGCCGGGCTGGGTCGAACACGATCCGGGCGACATCTGGCGCTCGCAGCTCGAGACCGCGCAAGGCGCGCTGCGGAACGCCGGGATCGCGGCCGCCGAGATCGCCGCGATCGGGATTACCAATCAACGCGAGACGACCGTGCTGTGGGATCGCGCGAGCGGCGAGCCGGTCCACCACGCGATCGTCTGGCAAGATCGCCGCACGGCGCCGCTCTGCGAAGAACTCAAAGCACGCAAGCTCGAAGAGCGGGTGCGCACGATCACGGGACTGCTGCTCGACCCCTACTTCTCGGGAACGAAAGTCGCCTGGCTGCTCGATAACGTCGCCGGCCTGCGCGCGCGGGCGGAACGCGGCGAGATCGCCTTCGGCAACGTCGATAGCTGGCTGATCTACAACTTGACCGGGCGCGCGTCGCACGTCACCGATTACACCAACGCCTCGCGCACGCTGTTGTTCGATATCGGCAAGCTGGCGTGGAGCGACGAGATGCTCGAGATGTTGCGCGTGCCGCGCGCCGTCTTACCGGAGGCGCTGCCCTCGATCGGTCGCTTCGGGACGGCCGCCCCGTCGCTGCTGGGCGCCCCGATTCCGATCGCCGGCGTCGCCGGCGACCAACAGGCGGCGCTCGTCGGACAGGCCGGCTTGCGCAAGGGTCTGGCCAAGAACACCTATGGAACCGGCTCGTTCCTCGTGCTCAATACCGGCCCGGACGTCGTTGCGAGCAAGAACGGGCTGCTCTCGACGGTTGCGTACGCATCCGAGCGCGGACGCGCGACCTACGCGCTGGAAGGCTCGATCTTCGTGACCGGCGCCGCCGTGCAGTGGCTGCGCGATGGCCTCGGCGTCATCGGCTCGTCGGCCGAGGTTGAGGCGCTCGCCGCCCGCGTGAGCGATAACGGCGGCGTGTATTTCGTTCCGGCCTTCGTCGGGCTCGGCGCACCGCATTGGGATCCGTACGCGCGCGGCGCCATCGTCGGCCTGACCCGGGGCAGCACGCGCGAACACATCGCACGGGCCGCACTCGAGGCGATGGCCTATCAGACGGCCGACGTGGTCAAGGCGATGGAAAGCGATGCCGGTGTGAAGCTCGCCGAATTGCGCGTCGACGGTGGCGCCGCGAACAACGACCTGACCATGCAATTCCAAGCCGATATTCTTGGCGTGGACGTGGTGCGCCCACGCGTGACCGAGACGACCGCGCTCGGGGCCGCCTACCTCGCCGGTCTGTCGGTCGGCGTGTGGAAGGGCGTCGAGGACGTGGTGAGCCACTGGCAAGAAGCGCGCCGCTTCAAACCGCGCATGGACGAAAAGCAGCGCGCGCAGCTGCTCGCAACCTGGCGGCGCGCGGTCGAACGCGCGGCGCACTGGGAAGAGCCGGCAACGTGACCCGCGACGAGCTCGTCGGGCGGCTCGCGGGCCGCTTCGACGTGCTCGTCGTCGGCGGCGGCGCAACCGGCCTCGGCACGGCGGTCGACGCACTCTTGCGCGGCTACCGCACGGCGCTGGTCGAGGCCTCGGATTTCGCGAAAGCGACCTCGAGCCGCTCCTCGAAACTCGTGCACGGCGGCGTGCGCTATTTGCGCAGCGGCCAGATCGGGCTCGTGCGCGAGGCCCTGCACGAGCGTGCGATCCTGCGCCGGAACGCCGCCCATCTCGTCGACGAACTCGGGTTCATTTGCCCGCTCTACCGCCGGTTCGAAGGGCCGTATTACTTCGCCGGCTTCAAGCTCTACGATCTGCTCGCCGGCAAAGCGAACTTTCATGCGAGCGCCTATCTGGGGCGCGCTCAGACGCTCGACCGCCTGCCCGACCTGAAGCGGGCCGGGCTGCACGGCAGCATCCGCTACTACGACGGGCAGTTCGACGACGCGCGGCTGGCGCTGGCGCTCGCGCGGACCGCGCTCGATCTCGGCGGAGCCGTCCTCAACTACGCGCGCGCGGAGCGCTTGCTCTACGAAGGTGAGCGCGTCTGCGGGGCGCTGGTGCGCGAGGCGGAGAGCGGACGCGAGTTCGAGCTGCGCGCGAAGGTCGTCGTCAATGCGACCGGGATCTTCGCCGACGAGCTGCGCGCGCTCGACGACGCAAGCGCCAAACCGCTGCTCTCGCGCAGCCGCGGTGCGCACGTCGTGTTCCCCAAGGCCGCCTTTCGCGGCAGCGACGCGCTGCTCGTGCCGGAAACCGACGACGGTCGCGTCCTCTTCCTGATTCCGTGGAAAGACCACGTCGTGTTCGGGACGACCGACGTCCCGGTCGCGCGGAGTGAACTCGAGCCGGCGCCGACCCGCGCGGAGGTCGATTTCATCATCGCGCAAGCCAACAACCTGTTGCAGAAGCCGGTCGGTCGCGGGTATGCGCTGGCGGCGTACGCCGGTTTGCGGCCGCTCGTCAGCGGTGCGGCGGCGAGCACCGCCAAGCTTTCGCGCGAGCATGTGATCGAGGTGGCGAAGAGCGGCCTGGTGACGATCTGCGGCGGTAAATGGACGACCTACCGCAAGATGGCGCAGGACACGGTCGATGCCGCCGCCCGCGAAGGAAAACTGGCCGCCGCGCCGAGCCGGAGCGCGCTCCTGTCGCTGCACGGCAACCCCGGATTGAATGCCGCAGCAAGCGGCGGGCCCTACGCCATCTACGGCAGCGACGCCGGGGAGCTCTCGGCGCTCGAGGCCTCCGACCCGGCGCTGCGCGAGCGCATCCATCCGCGGCTGCCGTACACGCACGCCGAAGTCGTCTATGCGGCGCGCGAGGAGCTGGCACGCACCGTCGACGACGTGCTGGCTCGGCGCACGCGCGCGCTCTTGCTCGATGCCGAAGCCGCCCGCGAGGCCGCCCCCGCCGTCGCCGCACTCCTCGCGCTCGAACTCGGCCGCGACGGAGAGTGGCAAGCGCAGCAGCTCGCCGATTTCGGACGGATCGCCGCCGCCAACCTCGCCCCGATCCGCTGAGCGACGGGGCCTACAATCTCGGCACGGCATGCGGCGCTGCCGCGGCGAGCAACGCGAGAAGGCCGAGCCCGAGGCCGACCGGGATCACGGCGCGCTCGCCTCGCGGCGCCCCTTTTTCGATGAGCATGATGGCGGCGAGGAAGCCCATCCACGCCAAGTGAGCGACTCCGGCCGCGAACATCACGAGCATGAGGGCCCAGCAGCAACCGAGGCAGAACAGCGCGTGGCCGAATCCCAGACGCAAACCGTTCCATGCGCCTCGCCGGTAATGGCTGGTGAGGTAGAGGCCTGGGTGCCGGCACGCGCGTAGGCACGCGTCCTTGAGCGGCGTGAGTTGATAC
>JBOHTX010000229.1:0-3418 GCA_050733855.1 Vulcanimicrobiaceae bacterium | reverse complement strand
CGCTGGGACCGCTTGCGCGCGTCCCTGCCGCTGCCGCAGCTCGCGCGCGCGATTCTCGCGGACAGCGTGTCGGCGACGCTTACCGACGATGCGCGCGGGCGCTTCGGCCGCGGCCTGGTCGCGCGACTGCTCGCGCGGATCGATGCCTTCGCGGCCCGCGATCCGCTCGCGACCCTCGACGACTTTCTGAACGACTGCGAGCGCCGCTCGCAAGCGGGGCTGGAAACCGGCGTGCTCGAGCGCGTCGACGAAAATGCGGTTGCCGTCCTCGACGTCGAAGCCGCGAAAGGACGTGAGTTCGACGTGGTCGCGCTCGGCGGCGTCCGCGCGGGGTCGTGGCCGCGCTACTACGTCGCGGATGCCTTTTCGTACCTGCCCTCGCTTGGCGTCGTCCCCAAGGAGAACGTCGGCGAAGCGCAGGTCGCGCGGACCGCCAAGTACACGTTCACGTGCGCGCGCTACCGCTGGCGCGACAAGTTCATCGAAGAGGAGCGGCGCGCCCTGTACTGCGCCGCGAGCCGCGCCCGCAAACAGCTGATCGTCGCCTCGAACGGCAAGCCGACGCAGGGCAAAGCTGCGCCGGAACTCTTCGAGGAATTGCGGATGCGGCTGTGAGCGAAGGCCTGGTCGCACTCGAGCCCGCCGACTACGCCACGCACGTCCTGCCGGCGACCTATCCGCTCTGGGGCGCAGGCCGTACCTTCGCGCGCTACGCCGAAGACCTGCTCGTCGACGCGCGCCGGCCCTCGGGCCCGAGGCTCTTCGGATTCCTCCTCGGAGACGAAATCGTCGCCTCGTGCAAACGTTACGAGCGGACCGTCAGCGCGTGCGGCGAGCGCCTGCGCACCTGCGGAATCGGCGCGGTCTTCACGGTCCCGCACGCGCGCGGGCGCGGCGTCGCCGGGGCGATGCTCGCAGCGTTGCTCGTGCGCGAGCGTGCGTCCGTTACCGATCTCGGCTTGCTGTTCTCCGATATCGGCAGCGCGCTCTACGAGCCTCTCGGCTTTCATGCGTTGCCCTCGCGCTACCGCGAGTTCGCGGCGAGCGAGCTCGGAGCACCGGCAAGCGATACGCGCAGCGTTCTCGCGGCCGACCGGCCCGAAATCGAGCGCTGCGATGCCGAGGCGCGGACCGACTCGAGCTGGCAGCTCGAGCGCGCGCCGGACGAATGGGCCGCGCTGCACGCGCAGCGCGAAACGGCCGCGCTCGCGCTCGGAGGTCCGGACGGGCGGCTCGCGGCGTACGTTGCCGGCCGTGCTGCCGCCGATGGAAGCGACACGTTCTTCGTCGAGGAATTCGCGGCCCGGACCGGTGCGGAGGGCCCGGCTCGCGCGCTGTTGCGGGTGGCGGCCGGGACGCACGCTCGCGTCCGCGGATGGAACGCGCCCGCCGCCTTCGCGCGCCTCGTGCCGGCAGCGGCATCGATCCCGCGCAAGCGCGCGATCCTCATGGTCGCGCCGCTCTCCGAACGCGGCCACGCATCCTGGTCCCGCGACCGCTCGGCGCTCTGTGCAGCGCCGTGCGATCTTGCGGTCCCCTGCGATCATTTTTGATCCCGAACGAGACGGCCCGAGCGCGGGTGCGGGGCGAAAACGGCCGGGCGCCGAACCCCGCAGCGCTATGGCCGTCGCTCATCGCTTGCGTTTGCTCGACCGTGCGCTTGCGCTCCCGCTCGCGCGCGAAGCGGACTTTGCCGCGGGCCGCCGCCCGCCCGCCGACGCGGAGCCCGCGCATTTGCGGATGATCGACGATACCGCGCTGCGCACGCGACTGATCGATGCGCGGCTTGCGGAAGGACTGCAATCGCCGAAGGGGCCGCAAAAGATCGCGTCGATCGTTCGCATCTACCCCGACTTCGATGCGCCCGCAGGCGGACCGTCGCGCCGCCTGCCCCAAAACGGGCGCGCACCGCGGGCCGCTCGGGCAGTCGGCCGAAAGGCGAGAGCGGATTTCCGGGCGACGGGCGAGGCGCCGACCGTCGAGGAACTCGACGCGCTCCTGGCCCGGATTCGCGAGGTCGAGGCGGCGGTCGCCCACGACCTGCGCGCCGATCTCGACGCGCGCATCGCCCGCTTGAAGGCGGCGATCGCAACCCTGGACGGCGCTTCGCTCGAAGCCGCGCACGCCGAGCTGGGCACGGCACTTTCCGAGCGCCGCGCGCTTGCGGCCCGCATTCGCAACGAAGCGTTCGCGCGGATCGCAAGCGATGCCGACTTTGCGCCGCGAATCCACCTACGGCTGCTCGCGCCCCGCGAACCCTAAGCGGATGGGGTTGTAGTATGAAGAAACCCGACGGCGATCGAAGCGCGTCACCTGCGCAGCTCATCAGCGACAGAATCGCGGAGCTTGGCGACTGGCGCGGCGAGACGCTTGCCCACGTCCGCAAGCTCATCAAAGAAGCAGACCCGGCAATTACGGAAGAATGGAAGTGGAGGGGCGTTCCGGTTTGGTCCGATCGCGGGATCGTCTGCACGGGCGAGTCCTACCAGAATCACGTGAAGCTCACGTTCGCGAAGGGCGCTTCCATCGAGGACCCGCAGGGCATTTTCAATGCCAGCCTCGATGGAAACGCCAGGCGCGCCATCGATCTCTACGAAGGCGAGAAGATCAATGCGGCTGCCTTCAAGGCGATCATCCGAGCCGCCGTCAAGCTGAACGCCAAAGGGAAGAAAGCTTCTCGCTAACGCTCGATGACGGATCGCGCGAGCGCGACGCGATCGGCGATCAGATCGATCGCGGTGATGCGATCGCCCGCTACGGTGAAGCGGAACGCGACGCGCACCTCGCCTGCCTGCATCCAGGCCGCACCCGGCCGGCCGTCGATGCGCACCGCTTGGGCGGCGTTCGCCCGCCCGGAGAACGCCCGCGCGACGGCATCCGCGCCCTCGATACCGGCCTGTAGACGATCGTTCTGCCAGTACGCCGCGCCGCCCATCGCCATCACGGCGGCATCCGCGCGTAGCGTCGCCTCGGGATCGAGCAGCGCGAGCAGCGCCGAGAAATTCCCAGCCCGCGAAGCCGCGAGAAACGCCCGCACGAGTTCGTCGCTTCGCCGTACGGGAGCGTCGCGGCCGGCGGTTGCGCCGCGCACCCGGCGACGCGCGCGGCTCGCGAGCTGCCGCGCCGCCTCGGGTGTCCTTCCGACGATCGCGGCGATCTGATCGAACGGCACGTCGAACGTATCGTGCAGCACGAAGGCAACGCGCTCGGCCGGCGGCAGCGTATCGAGCAGGATCAGCAGGGCCACGCCGACCGAATCGGCCAGAAGCGCCTCTTCCTCGGGGCGTTCACCGGGCGCGATTGCAGCAATCTCTCGGCGCGGATCGTCCGGCGTCAGCTCCTCGCGCCGGCTCTTCCGCCATTTCAACGCATCGAAGCAGACGCGTGCAACGACGGTCGTGAGCCAGCCCTCGAGATT
>JBOHTX010000228.1:0-3436 GCA_050733855.1 Vulcanimicrobiaceae bacterium | reverse complement strand
TCGCCGCCCCGCGGCGAGCCGCTCGCCTTGCCGGCCCGGCTGCCGCTCGCTTTCGCCGCGGCGCTACCGCTCGCCGCCGGGGACGGGCTCGGGGGCGGAGTGCCGAGCGAGATCGTGATCCCGAAGCCGTCGAGTTGCGGGAGCGGGACCGCTTGGAGGTCGCCGGCGTCGACGACCGCGCCCTCCAGCACGCGCTGGCGGCTCTGGGAGCCGGCCGCTTGCGGGCCGCCCGGCGAGGCGAACGGCGCCTGGGGCGCCTGCGGCAGCCCGGAGCCGGTCCCGATGTTACCCTGGCAACCGACTGCGAGCACGAGCGCTGCCAGGCCGAGCGCATGCAGCGCAACGCGACGAACGATCACTGCAGGACCGTTCGCCGTGGCGCGCTGCGGTTCTTCGCGCGAAGGTTCGCGCACGTTGCGCTGCTAATCTCGCGCTCATCGCAAGCGCTGCTCCCGTCGAACTCTACATCTCGACCGACATCGAAGCCAACGGTCCGTGTCCCGGCCTTTTTTCGATGCTGAGTTTCGGCATGGCGGCCTTCACGCTTGAAAAGGAACTGGTCGGTACCTTTACGCGCAACCTCGTCGAACTCGACGATGCCGGCTCCGACGAGCGGACGATGACCTGGTGGGCGACGCCCGAGAATGCGCCTGCGTATGCGCTCGCACGGATCGATCCGGTCTCGCCGCGCGCCGCGATGGTCGATTGCAAGGGCTGGCTCGACGAGATGCGGCGATTCGGAAAACCGATCGTCGTCGGTGCGCCCACGGGCTTCGACTTCACCTTCATGTACTACTATTTCCAGCGCTTTCTCGGCGAAAGCCCGATCGGTTTTGCCTCGCTCGACCTGCGCAGTTACGCGGCGGCGGTCCTGCGGCGCCCCTACCGTCACGTCGGCAAGCGCCAGTATCCGCCCGAATGGCTCGACGAAGGGCTTCCGCACACGCACGTCGCGCTCGACGACGCCGTCGAGCAGGGCTGTATTCTGATCAACATGATGCGCGCGAACCTCGGACTCGAGCGCCGCGCTGCGCTCATCGACTTGCGCTCGCCCGCCGCGCAAGCGGTTCCGTAAATCTGCGAAGCCCGCGCTACTGGCCCCCGGGCCCCGCGGGGCCCGGCCCCGGCGCGATGCGATATGCGTCGACCTTTCCTTGGGAATCGAGGCGCAGCTCGACGAGCAGCATCCCGCCGCTGAAGGTCGCGTCGTACTGGTAGCGCCCGCTCGTGGGATCGGCCGTTCGCTGGTGCAAGCCCTGATACGTGCCGAGGGTCCGCAAGTGATCGGAAAGATCGCCGAGCGACCCGGGCGTGATGCTCTTCTTGATCGTATCGTCGAAGTTTGCCGTCACGCCCGCCAAGTCGTCGGCGTACACGGCCCGCGTGATCTGATCGGCGAGCGTCTGCGCCTGTGCGCCCGGAGACGACGCCGCACAGGCGGCGAGGCTCGCCGTCGCAAGAGCGGCGGCGAGTCGCGCCGGAAGCGGCGTTCGCCGCACTAGAACGCGCCCCAGCCGAGCGAGGTCGACGGATGCACGAAGGCCACGCGGGCGTCGGGAGCGGCCGCCGGCGCGCGCGCCGGAGCGGCGGCGAGCGCGGTCCGGTTCGCGCTCGCAAGCTTGCTCTTGAGCGAAGCCAACTCGCGGTCTTGACTCACGACCAGCGCGTGCTGCCGATCGACTTCCTGGCGGTACGCCGCGGTCTCCGCCGATTCGTGCAGGTAGGCCGAACGCTCCGATTGATAGGCGGCCGCTTCGCGAGAGTTCTGGGCTTCGAGTGCGGCCTGCTCGTGGTCGTATTGGGCGTATTTCTGGTGAACCTGCGCGTTGTGGTGGACGATCAGGTACGTTGCGGCGCCTGCCGCGGCAGCCCCGAAGATGATGTTGCGCGTACTCGCCGCGCCGTTCGCGCGCGCCGCTTGCGGTGCAAGCAAGCCGCCGCTGACGAGCGCGCAGAGCGCCGCCGTTGCTAGCCATCTGGTCTTGGTCATCGCTTCCTCCTTGGGTTCGGGGGTGGGTTCCCGCACGGTCTTACCCGAGGGAACGGTCCCCTATGCTCAATCGGTTCCCAGGGCCGCCGAACGGAGCCGCCACAGGCGCGCCGAATGAAACTTCCATGCCATACTACGTGCGGGCGGGAAGCCTGCCCGCCCAGCGTCACACCCAGTTTCGCCGGCCCGACGGCGGCCTCTACGCCGAGGAACTGTTCTCGACCAAGGGTTTCTCGGGCGAATACTCGCTGCTCTACCACCTCCATCCCCCGACCGCGATCCTCGACGTGCGCGCCTGGGAGCGACCGGCATCACACTTTGCAAGCAACGAGCCGTTGCGGAACCGTCACTTTCGAACGCCGCAGGTGACGCGCAACGGCGACGCCGTCGATGCGCGCATCCCGATCTTGGCCAACGACGAGCTGCGCATCTCCGTGGCCGAAACCGCGAGCCCGATGCGCAGCTTCTACCGCAATTCGGGCGGCGACGAACTGCTCTTCGTGCACCGCGGCTCGGGTACGGTCGAGACGCCCTTCGGCAATCTGCCCTATCGCGCGCACGATTATCTCTCGATCCCCTGCGGCACGACCTACCGTCTGTTGCCGAGCGAAGCAACGCGCCTGGTCGTCTACGAAAGCTCCGGCCACATCGCGATCCCTCGGCAGTTTCTCACCGAGGTCGGGCAACTCGCCGAAGCGGCGCCGTACTACGAGCGCGACCTGCACATTCCGGCGCTGCTGCCGCCGCACGAGGAGCCTGGGCCGTTCGAAATTCGGGTGAAAGCGGGCGACCGTCATGCGCTCTACACCGTCGAATACCACCCGTTCGATCTGGTCGGGTGGGACGGGTATTGCTACCCGTACGCGCTGAGCGCCGACGACTACGCGCCGATCGTCGGCAAGCTGCATCAGCCGCCGCCGGTCCATGCGGTCTTCGAGGCGCCTGGGGCCGCGTTCTGCGTCTTCGTACCACGGCTCTTCGACTTTCATCCCAACGCCGTGCCCGTTCCGTACAACCACTCGAACGTCGACTGCGACGAAGTGATCTACTACGTCAGCGGCAACTTCATGAGCCGGCGCGGGATCGCGGAGGGCTCGATCACCCTGCACGCCGCGGGCGCGCCGCACGGGCCGCATCCGGGCGCAGTGGAAGCGAGCCTCGGCAAGAGCGGAACCGACGAGGTGGCCGTGATGGTCGATTCATTCCGGCCGCTCCGAGTCGCCGACGACGCGCTCGCCTGCGAGGACCCCGAATACCTGCGCTCCTGGTCGAGCGCCCACTCCGCCGCTGTGCACGCATGAGGAGCCGGGCGACGAACCGCACGCCCTCGTGCGGCTTTCAATGAGGAGCGAAGCGAGGATGGGCCGGCGAGTGCCGGCCCGGGGGGCAACGGGGGGCCCACCGCCCCGTTTTCCAACGAGCGGGGCGACGAACCGCACGCCCTCG
>JBOHTX010000227.1:0-3496 GCA_050733855.1 Vulcanimicrobiaceae bacterium | reverse complement strand
CCACCGGGGGGCGCTACGCTCGCGCGCGGACGGTCGCGGCGGCGCTCGCGCTGCTGGCACTCGCTCCGCTGCGGTCGGCCGCACAATCGTATCCCGCGCTGACGCCCGTTCCCCGTTCGACCGACGCCGCCGCTCTGCACGCGCTGGCCAATCAGCGCGAGATCGAGCAGCGCATTGCGATCGGTTTTGCGGCCGAAGAGCGCGGGGCGTGGAGCGCGGCCGCCGCGGAGTTCAGCCGCGTGCTCAGCCTCGGGCCGCGCGAGCCGCAAGCGTCGACAGCCTTCTACGACCTCGGCATCGCGCAAGCGAACCTGGGCGAACTCGATGCGGCCCGCGCGGCCTTCGGGGCGGCGATCGCGCGCGATCCCGGCTTTCTCGCCGCACGTGCGAACTTGGTCGCGGTCGAACTCGAGCGCGGAGATCTGACTGCCGCACGGAGCGCGGCCGATGCCTTCGTGGCGGTGGCGCCGCAATCGGCGCGCGCTCTGTACGCTCGTGGGCTGACCGCGCTGCGCGCCCGCGACGCCGCGACCGCGCTCGCCGATTTTCGCAGCTTGCTCGCACGCAATCCGGCCTACGCCGTGGCGCACTACGATCTGGCACTCGCCGAGGCGCAGCTCGCGCAACTCGATAAGGCCGAAGCGGACTTGCGGGTCGCGCTCTCGCTCGCGCCCTCGTACCAGCGCGCCCGGATCGCGCTCGGTGCCGTGCTGTTGCGCGAAGGGAAACGCGAGCAGGCGCGAGCGACCTTCACCGAAGCGGCCCAGAGCGGCGACGACGTCGCGCTGCGCAGCCTGGCCGCATCCTTGCGCGACGCAATCGCTCCTTAAAACTTTCAGAGTTCCCTCATCATCGCCGCGTAGCGTCGGCGCATGCGAACTTTACTAGCGCTTGCCGTCCTCGCCGCGTGCGCGGCCTGCACGCCGGGTTCGTTTGCCGCGACGGGCGGCGGCGGAGCGGTCGTGCCGAGCGGCGGCACCGTGCAGGCGATCGACGTCGATCTCACCCGCGACCCGCAAGGCGCGACCCCGGCCGGCGCGGGCGGGGGCTACGCGCCGCTGGTCACGATGGTCGCGGCCGGCACCTTCGTGCGCTTCACGAACAGCGACGGCTTCGCGCACACCGCGACCTCGATTTCCGGCTCGACGTTCCCGAGCGCCTATCCGTTCACGAGCGCGGCGCTGAACCAAAGCGGCGGAACGCTCTCGGGCGGATTCAGTTCCGGGAGCCTGGCCGCCGGCACGTCGTCGCAGGCGCTGCTCGCCGACAAGCCCGGGACGTACATCTTCGGCTGTTTCTACCACTACGGAACGCCGATGCGGGCCACGATCGTTGTTCACTAAGAAGACCGCGCGACGGGCCGCCGTCGCCTTTGCGGCAACGATCCTCGCCTCGGCAACGCTCGCGGTTTCGCAACGGCCCGCGGCGGCGATACCGATCTTCGCGCAGCGCTACGGTTTCTCGTGCAAGCAGTGCCACTCGGTGCTGCCAGAACTCAACGCCTTCGGGAACGCCTTTCGCAACAACGGCTACCACCTGCCGATCCCCAAGCACGCGACCACGATCGCCGCGATTCGTTACAACCTCGAGTACGTCAACGATCCGGCGCCCGGCAGCCGGCGCTTCACGCCTTCGGCTTCGATCGTGAGCGCTGCCGAGATCGGCCGCATCAGTGCCTTCCTCCACTACAACCTCGGCGCCGGGGGCAGTCCGAGCGCGCCGTATTTGGGTTTCTTGGCCTACCACAACGACCACACGGGCGAACTCTATCGCCTCGGGCTCTACGAGCTTCCGCTCACGCACTCGCCGGGCCAGCGGCTCGACGAAGGTGTCGCCTACGGGTACGAGAGCCTGACCGTCGGCCAGAACGATCTGGCCCTCAACGCGCCGCGCCTGGGCTTCGAGACCGAGCGGACCGTCGGCTTCACGCGCCTTTCCGGGACGGTCGCTTTTGGCGAATTCAAGGGCGCGGCCTACGGCGGCGCTCCGGTCAGCGACGGAACGCATACGGTTGCGAGCCGGCCCGAGATCGGCCTGTTCGCGCTCGGGCCGCTGGTCCGCGGCTTGAGCGTGAGCGCCGAGGCGCTCGACGGCGCGCGCAGCATCGAGTTGCCCGGACATTCGCCGGCCCAAGACGAGTACGAGCGCTTCGGATTCGGTCTGCACGCGACGTTCCTGAAGGACCGTTTGCTCGCGGATGCGGAGCAGTGGCTCGGGCGCGACAACAACGCGGACGCGCGCGGCGGCGCGCTCGATTCGAGCGGCGGCTACGCCCGGCTGAAGTACTTCGTGACGCCCCACTTCTATCTCGGGGCGCGCTACGACGCCCAAGCCGCACCGTTCCCCGCCCGCGACGCCGTCTTTTACGTGGGCACCTTCGTCACGCCGCACGCGCGGATCGTGCTGCAGCAAGAGAACAATCTGCTGGGCGGGAAGCCGAGCTTGGGAGGCGAGTTCATCACCGCCTTCCCCTGGGGCCGGGGCGAGTAAGGCGGCATGAGGAGCGGGGCGACGAACCGCACGTCCTCGTGCGGATTTTAAAGGAGGCGGCATGCGCGTACTCGTGATCGAGGACCACGCCGATATCGCCGGCTCGATCAAAGCGATGCTCGGCCGCCGCAACTTCGCGGTCGAGATCGCGGCCGACGGCGAGTCCGGTCTCGACTGTCTCTTGCGCGGGACCTACGACGTCGCGATCGTCGACGTCATGCTGCCCGGCCGCGACGGCTTCGCAATCTGCCGAGCCGCGCGCGCCGAAGGGATCGATACGCCGCTCTTGATCCTGACGGCGCGCGACGCGGTCGAGGACCGCATCCGCGGGCTCGACGCGGGTGCCGACGATTACCTGATCAAGCCCTTTTCCGGCGAAGAGCTGGCGGCCCGCATGCGCGCCCTTTTGCGGCGCGCGGAGCGCCCGGTGCAAAGCGAATCGCTGGCGGTCGGGGAGCTGCGCATCGATCCGGCGGCGCGCGTCGCGACCGTCGGAAAGGGAGCGCTCGAACTGGGGCCGACGGAATTTCGCCTGCTCGAGTTTCTGGTGCGCAACCGCGGGATAACGCTCTCGCGGGGGCAAATACTCGAGCGGATTTGGGACTACGATTTCGAGGGTTCCAGCAATATCGTCGACGTCTACGTGAGCCAGTTGCGGCGCAAGCTGCACGCGGCTCGCGCGGGGCTCTCGATCGTGACCGTGCGGGCGGTCGGATATCGGGTCGACGCGGAGGATCGGAAAGCCGGATAGCACTCCGCCTGGCGGCCGCCTATCTGGCCGTGTTCGCGGCGATCGTCGCGGCGCTTTCGTGGTTGGCCTACGCCTTCGTCGAATCCGAGTACCGCTCGATCGTGGCCCCCGCGCTCGAAACGCCGGAGGGCCGGGCCGGGCTCGCGGCCGCGATGCGCCCGGCGCTCTCGGCGATCCTGAGCGCCGATGTCGTGTTGCTCGTCATCGTCGGGATTGCGTCCTTTGCCTTGGCGCGCGCGGCGGTGCGGCCGCTCG
>JBOHTX010000226.1:0-3497 GCA_050733855.1 Vulcanimicrobiaceae bacterium | reverse complement strand
GCTCGTGACCGGAGCGAGCCGCGGGATCGGGCGCGCGATCGCGCTCGGGCTGGCGGGCGACGGCGCCGACCTCGCGCTCCTTGGGCGGGACCAGGCGGCGCTCGGCGAGACGGCAGCGGCGGTCGCAGCCATCGGGGCAGAGGCCCTCCCGCTCCTCTGCGATGTCACCGATGCCGAGACGCTCGGCCGGGCGGTCGCGGCCACCCTCGAGCGCTTCGGGCGGATCGATGCGGCGGTCGCCAATGCCGGTCAGTCGATCGACGCGCTGCTCGTGCGCACCAAGGCCGCCGACGTGGAACGGCTGCTGGCCGTCAACGCACTCTCGGCGTTCCACCTGTTCGTCGCTGTCGCGCGCCCGATGATGAAACAACGCTCGGGTGCGATCGTCGCGGTCACGAGCATCGTCGGCCTGGCCGGAAACGCGGGCCAAGCGGCCTACGCGATGTCGAAGGCGGCGCTGCTGGGCCTCGTCAAGTCGGCCGCGAAGGAATTGGGCTCGCGGAACGTAAGAGTCAACGCCGTTGCGCCCGGCTTCATCGAAACCTCCATGACCGCCTCGATGCCGGCCGAAGCACGAACTCGCTACCTCGACGCGATCCCGCTGGGTCGAGCGGGAAACCCCGATGACGTCGGCGGCGTCGTCGCGTTCTTATGTTCGGATGCCGCCCGCTACGTGACCGGTCAAACGATCGTCGTCGACGGTGGCCTTTTGATGTGACGGCGCGCGCGCGCCCCGAGGAGTTCCATGGCCGATACCACGAGTGAGACCTACGCAAAAGTCAAGAAGATTATCGTCGAGCAGCTCGGCGTCGACGAAGCCGAAGTGACCGACGAGGCTTCGATCACCGAAGATCTCGGAGCCGATTCGCTCGACCTGGTCGAGTTGGTGATGGCCTTCGAGACGGAGTTCAACATCGATATCCCCGACGAAGAAGCCGAGCAGATCAAGACGGTCGGCGACGCGGTCAAGAAGATCGACGCAACCGCGCCGAAGTCGTAGGGGCGATGCTCGAGGCACTCGCCGAGCGGCTGGGGGCGATCTTCTCGCGGCTCGGAAGCCGCGGGCGGCTTTCCGAAGCCGACGTCGACCAGGTCGCGCGCGAGGTGCGGGTCGCGCTGCTCGAGGCCGACGTCAACCTCGCGGTCGCCAAAGACTTCGTCGCGAGAGTTCGCGAGAAGGCGGTCGGGGCCGATGTCCTCGCCTCGCTCACGCCGGCCCAATCGGTCGTCAAGATCGTCCACGAGGAGCTGGTGGCGCTCATGGGCGGGGCAGTCGCCCGCCTGCGCTTCAGCGACGCGCCGCCGAGCATCTTCATGCTGGTCGGCTTGCAGGGCTCGGGCAAAACCACCCAGGCCGGCAAGCTCGCGCTCCGTCTCAAGGAGCAGGGCCGCCGTTCGCTCCTGGTCGCCGCCGACGTCTACCGCCCGGCAGCGATCCTGCAACTGCAATCGCTCGGAGGTCAGATCGAACTCCCGGTGTACGCCGACGAATCGGGCGACCCGGTCGCAATCGCAAGGCGCGGGGTCGCCGAGGCGAAGCGTCTCGGAATCTCGACGGTGATCGTCGACACGGCGGGCCGGCTCGAACTCGACGAGGCGTTGATGGAAGAGCTGGGGCGCATGAAGGCGGCCCTCGGCGCCCACGAAGTCCTCTTCGTCGCCGACGCGATGAGCGGCCAAGCGGCGGCGACCGTCGCCAAGGCGTTCCACGAGCGCCTGGGGTTGACCGGAACGATCCTCACCAAGATGGATGGCGACGCGCGCGGCGGCGCGGCGCTCTCGATCTTCGCCTTGACCGGAAGCCCGATCAAGTTCGTCGGAGTCGGCGAAAAGCTCTCGGCCCTCGAACCGTTCTACCCCGATCGGTTGGCGAGCCGGATCCTCGGGATGGGCGATGTCCTGGGCTTGATCGAGAAGACGCAGAGCGTCTATTCGCTCGATCAGGCCAAAGCGCTCGAGCATAAGCTGCGCAAAAACGAGTTCACGCTCGACGATTTCCTCGCGCAACTGCGCCAAGTGCGCAAGATGGGGCCGATGGGCGATCTCCTCAAGATGATTCCCGGGATGGCCAAAGCGATCCCCAAAGATTTCGAACTTCCGGAGCGCGACGTCGCGCGCGTCGAGGCCATCATCTGCTCGATGACCTCGGGCGAGCGTCGCCGCCCGGAGATTCTCAATGCGTCGCGCCGCCGCCGGATCGCACTCGGCAGCGGCACGCAAGTCGCCGACGTCAATCGCTTGGTGAAACAGTTCGATACGACTCGTACCATGATGAAACAGCTCGGCGGCAAGCGTCCACGCCTGCCGCTCATGGGCAGCGGCCGCTGAGCCGGCTCGTCGCCCCGCTCCTAGTAAAAAGCCGCACGAGGGCGTGCGGTTCGTCGCCCCGCTCCTCAATGAGAAAAGGATTCCGATGGTCAAGATCCGTCTGCGCCGGATGGGCGCCAAAAAACAACCCACCTACCGCTTCGTCGTTGCCGACGCGCGCTCGCCGCGTGACGGCCGCTTCCTCGAAATCGTGGGGCACTACAACCCGCGCACCGAACCCAAGACCGTCGTCGTCGACGACGAGAAAGTGCGAGCTTGGCTTGCCAAGGGGGCGCAGCCGAGCGATCCCGTTCGCCGGCTGCTGGCCGGGCGCGGCTTGGTCGAGCGCGGCCCCATCCCGGCCGGCAAACGCGCGCCGAAGTCGGCCGCGCGCGGCGAGGGCTGAGCCGTGAGCGCCTTCGACGACGAGTTCGGTCTCTTCGGCGACGACGGGCAGCCCGACGAAGAGCGCCGTTCGACGCTCGGTGCCCGCACGATCGCAAGCGGCGAGACGATCATCGACGAGATCGAGCCGGAAGACGAGCGCCCGAAGCGGCGCGGCCGCGGGGGCACGGGCTCCGCGCCCGGCGTACCACCGCGGCGCATGCGCGAAGCGCGCGCCCCCTTGCCGCCCGAGATCGCACATCCGCGCGCCGTCGATGTGCTGACCTTTCTCGCGAAGAAATTGGTCACCAACCCCGAGGCGGTCGTCGTCGAGTTGCATCCCGATGCGCGTGGCGCGGTCCTCGAGCTCGAAGTCGACCCCGAAGATATCGGCAAGGTGATCGGCCGCGGCGGGAGAGTCGCGCAGGCCTTGCGGACGCTCGTTCGCGCCAGTGCCGAGGGCCGCGTCACGATCGAAATCGTCGACGCCGAAGAAGATGATCTTGACGAGGCGGAAGACGACGAGGACGGTCCCCTAGCACCCGCGAGCACGTGAGCCGCTCGCGCTGCGTCGTCGGCCGAGTCGCCCGCGTCTTCGGGATTCGCGGCGAGCTCGTCTGCGAACCCGGAGCGTTCGGCGCCGGACCGTTCGCGCCGAATCAGAGGCTGTGGCTCGTGACCGAGGACGCAACGCAGCCGTTCGAGATCGTGGCGGTGAGGCCGCATCGCGGCGCCGTGCGCGTCGGCCTTGCGGGCATCGCGACGCCGGAGGCGGCCGCGCCGCTCGTGGGCGCGCGCATCGAGGC
>JBOHTX010000225.1:0-3518 GCA_050733855.1 Vulcanimicrobiaceae bacterium | reverse complement strand
GACGAACGTCGAGCGCCGCCAGCAGCGCACCGCGCGGCGGGATGGTCAGCGCCGGTAACCGCACCCGTCGCGCTCCGTCCCATGCGACGTCGACCTCGCG
This sequence comes from Vulcanimicrobiaceae bacterium, assembly GCA_050733855.1. GTDB lineage: Bacteria > Vulcanimicrobiota > Vulcanimicrobiia > Vulcanimicrobiales > Vulcanimicrobiaceae > JBOHTX01. Next base: position 3,418 of record JBOHTX010000225.1, on the reverse strand, counting down.
CAATCGAACCCGCTCCGACGAGAAGTTCGGCCACGTGACGAAGGCGCGCACGGCCTGACCTTTCGCCTGCGCAAGCGAGGCACCGATCAAACCGCGTACCGCGGGCTGCATTCCGGCCTGCGCGAGCGCGGCCCGCAATGCGTGCGGCGAAGGCGAGCCGGCGAGCACGACGATCCCGCCTGCGCGCAGCGACGCGATTCGCGCGCGAACGGTCGGTCGCATGCGCGCTCCAGGCAGCGAAGGCACGACCAGCACGCGGGCGCCTGCGAGATTGGAACCGGGAGCGGCGAGATCGACGAGCGCGCACGAGAGACCCGCACGGCGGCACGTTCGCTGTGCCGCGATCGTTGCGGCGGCGAGCGCGAACGGCGACGGTCCCTGCGCACCGGCGGGCGCGAGGCTCTCGCCGAGGTACGCGATCGCCGCGTCGCGGACGACTTGCGCGGCCGCGAGCGACTCCCCGAACGCGCGGACAAAGCTGCCGATCCGCGCGGTCGGCAGATAGCGCGCGCTACGCGTTCCGTCGAGGCGCAAGGCGGCATCCCAGGCGTAGAGCGGGTTCGCGAACGGCACCTCCCAGCCGGCCGGGTAGACCGTATCCTGCGCGGGAAAATTCACGATCCCGCGCGCCCCGAGGCCGAGCAGTTCGACGCCAGCGAGCAGCGTATTGCTCGGCGCGGCCGGTCGCGGAAAGAGATCTTGCGGCTGCTGCAGCCAGCCCGCTTGAAACTCGCCGAGTACGATCGGCTGGCCCGGGCGCGTCCCAAGCAGCGCGGTCGAAAAATCGAGATCGGCCCGGTCGTGCGCGCCGATCGCGTAGGCTCGGCTCTGATACCAGTCGCCGACGGTCCAGACCGGCGACGAGGCCGGCACGCGCATCTCGTAGGTGTTGATGAAGACGAGTTCGTGCGGCGAGGTCGCGCCATGCACGATCGCCGCCAGCCATTCGAGGTACGCACGCAGGTGCGGCGCCGGGTAGGTCTGGTTATCCAGGTAGGCGCCCTGATCGTCGTCGAGCGCGACCCCGATCACGCGATCCGCGATCGGCCGGAACTCAGCGAGCGCATGGCGCAGCCAGCGGGCCGCGTAGTGCCGATGCGTCGCGTTCGCGAGCCAGCCGGCGGCCGCGTCGTCGGAGTGTGCGTTCTGCAGGGTCGCGAGCGGCGGATAGCGGCCTTCGAGCAGATCGTGCGGAGGCATCCCGTACTCCGGACGCTTCAAGAGCCACGCCGGATAGCCGCCGTTGCGCCACTCGTTGCGGATCACCGGTCCCGGTCGCACGATCACCGCGAAGCCGTCGCGTCGGATCAGCGACACGAGATAGCGTAGGTCGCGCCGCGGGTTCGTGCGCCCGGAAAAATCGAAATCGCCGTCGGAGCGTTCGTGCCAATTCCACGGCACGTAGAGATCGAGCGTGTTAATGCCGAGCGCCCGCAACTCCCGCAGCGAGCCGGCCCACCGCTCGCGCGGCAAACGCTCGTAGAAGAAGGCCGCCCCGTACACGAAGAACGGCCGCCCCGCAAGTTCGAGACACCGCCCTTCGCCGCAGCGCGCGAACCGCGCATGACCGAAGCTTGCCGCCGATGCCGGCGTGCCCGATGCGAGCAACACGAACACCAGCGATGAAACCGCGAGCGTGAGTCGGCCGCTCCACGCGAGCGCGCCGCGACGCCCGCAGCGCACGCGCAGAAAACGGTCGAGCGCGCTTGCGCCGATTCGGAACCCCACGCCTCTTCCCGTAAAGTGCGAGACGGGCAAATCCTGCGCCGATGCCTTCTCCGCCGGTCGCAAGTTGCGGCGCCTCCCCATGGTCTACCGTACCACCACTTCTCCACATTTCCATACGGTGATCACGCCCACCCGTTGTCCCATCAAAACGCCTACTTGAGCCGATTCTTCGCTTGACTACGGGCCTCTGAACCGTTACAGTAACGGCATGAAGAGACTAGTGAAACCACCTCCTAAAGCCACCTTGCAATGCCTCTCTCGTGCCATTCGCGACGCACCCCAGAAGCCAGCACGAGAGCGCCGGACCAGCCGCACGTCGGCTCCATCCGCAGCGCAGTACGTTGTCGCGCTCCGCAAGGAGCTGCGCGAGTTGATTAGCCGAAAGCACTACACGGTCAGGGAGGCATACGAGCTCCTGCAGCGGGAAGGCATCGGCATCACGTTTACTACCTTTCGCGGCTATCTGTACGGGGGCGCGGAGAGGCGCCGCCGGAGACCGATGACCGACGACATCGAGCGGCACTTCGGCACCGGCCACTCCGGAAGAGGCGATGGCTCTGCGCAGCACGGCGACATATTCGCCGATAGCATCCTGCCGCAATAGCTGGTGGAAGCCTTCGTCGACACGAGCGGCCTCTATGCGCTCATCGACGCCGATGATCAGGCTCATCAAGATGCCGTACAGCGCTGGAGGGCTCTGGTAACCCGGAAATTTAGCCTCATCACCCACGCCTTTGTAGCGGTGGAGGCGTACGCAGTCGTTCGGCGGCGTTTGGGCATCTCGCAGTGCCGCGACCTCCAGGCGATCCTGCGCCGCATCGACATCCACGTAGTCGAGAAAAACCTTTACGAGGAGGGAGTAGCGGCGCTCCTCGCGGCGGAGTCGCGCAGGCTCTCGCTCGTCGATTGCGTCAGTTTCGCGTTTATGCGGCAGCGACAGATCCACGAAGCGCTGGCTTTCGATCGCGATTTCGACGCGCAAGGTTTTCGCGCGCGCTGAATTCCATTGCTGGACGACGCGCTTCGCCAGCCGCGGTCACCGCGTAAGGGGCTGGGCGAACGCGAACGGCCAATCGCGGGCGCGATGGGCTCGCCAGAGGTACGCGAGGATCGCGCTTGCGATCGCGAGCAGACCGTAGGCGATTGCGGGCGCTCCGGCCGAAGCGAAGGCGTAGCACCAACCCGCAATGGCGATCAGGGCCGGGAGCGGGAAGAGCCACATGCGGTAGGGCGAACGGATCCCGCGCCGGCGCAAAGCGAACAATGCGCCCAGTTGCGCGACGCTCTGCGCCGCCAGTGCGGTCGCAAACGCCCCGATGACGGTAGCGAGCGGCACGAAGCAGGCCGGGATCGCGGCCAGGCCGAGCACCGCCAGCGCAAAAGCCGGAAACCGTCCGCGCGGCGCGAGCCCGCCGAAGGCCGCGAAGAACAATCCGTCGCGCGCGGCAGCGAACGGCACCCGCGAGAAGGCGAGCAGGTTCCCGAGGGTCGATGCGAACGCGACCACGAGGATTCCGGCGGTAGCACACCGTGCCGCGCCGACGCCCCACGCTCGTTCCACGATCGTCGACGCAAAATGGATCGCAAGCGGCGGCGGCGCACCGCCCGGATGCGCCGGCACGAGCGCGCGGTCGAGCGCGCCGAGCGCGCCGATTTGCAGCAGCGAGTACGCAACGGCGACCAGCAAGAT
>JBOHTX010000224.1:0-3526 GCA_050733855.1 Vulcanimicrobiaceae bacterium | reverse complement strand
ACGCCCCCCGGGCAAGCGGGGCGCGCTATTCAGCTGGATAGAATAGCTGAACGAGCCGTGGGTCGTAGCGGATAACGGCAGGGGCTGCGACCTTGCAGCAGCGGATATCGTGATGCGCAGGGTTGAAGAGAATATTGCGTTCGAGCGGGTTGACCGCCGATGGGACGCGTAAGACGAGCGCGGTGTTCGCCTCGAGCCATGCGGAGCCGAGCTCGGCGCACGTCGCATCGCCGCTCGCCTTCCACGAGGTCGAGAGTTGCCGTTCGCCGACGTCGGTGATCGACACATCGTCGGGGATCGTGATGGCGACCGCAACGAGGGAGCGCGGGAGCGCATGCACGCCGGCGTGGACGAGCGTTTCGAGTAATGCAAGCGAGGACGTTTCCGAGGCGTAGACCAGGGCCAAGCCCGGGCGGTTCCAGCGCCCCCCGATTTCCCTGGCGCCCTCGCCGCTCAGTACCCGTCTGCGGTTCGCATAGGCGCGTTTACAGATGCGCCAGGCGATCACGAATAGATGCCGTGCTCCAGGCGCATGAGGACACGCTCGACCTCACGTGCGCCGACCTCCGTATCGAGCAAATCCAAGGGCCGCTCGCCGTGCAACTCGCGGTTTGGCTCGCGCAGCCAACTGACGGCACGGTCTCGGTCTTCGAGCACGTCTTGGGCGAGCGCAAGGGTCGCAGCCACGCGAAAGACGCGATCCGAGGGCTCCGGGCGCAGCCGCGTTCTCGCGCCCGCCTTGCGCGTCAAGGTGGCGGCCGAGAGGCCGAAGATTGCGCTCTGCTCGCGAACCGGCATTTTCAACGATGTCGCCAATATTCGCAGCGTTGCTGCCGGCAACCCTTTGCGGATCGCGCGGCGGGCCGCCTCGCCGTCGTACGCAGGTAAACCAAGGGCACGAAAGGCTCGTCCTGGGGTATTCATTTGATCGATAGCATACCATCATCTGAGCAAGAACGCAACTTCGGCGGCGAGGGAAGCCGGGCACGATCGAACAAGAATGGCGCATGGCGAGCGAGCGAGGCTTCGACGTACGGCGCGCGTGGGGCGTTTGCCGAGTGGCGTCGATGCTTGCATTGGCGCTGGTCGTGGTGCTGAACGGGAGAGTTCTCGACCGCACGACGGGGCAGCCGCTGGTCGGCGTCGAGGTCAGCACCGGGGGCCGCCATGCGCGGACCGACGCCAAGGGGCGCTATGCGTTGCGTAACCTTCGACCGGGGCGCTACACGCTGACCCTGCAATCGCACGACGTTCCGGCGCAGACGTTTCGCGTCACGGTCCGTGCGCCGGCGACGCGTTTCGACATGCGCGCCTGCTCGACGACGCTCGACTACGGCTGCGGCCGACCGCTCGCGCCGACGGGCGGTGGCGAGACCGGTTAACGCGCGAGGGCCGTCGCCCCCGCATACGAACCGAATTCGAGATCGTCGACGACCGAGCGTGCCTGCGGCGCCCAGCCGAGGTCCGCTTCGGCGCGTGCGGCCGAGACGAGTTGATCGAGTTCGAGGCAGGCGCCGAGCTGGCCCATGAATTCGGGCGGCAGCATTTGGGTCTCGCCGTTTCCGCCCGCGCCGCGGCTGCCCGCGACCGCGATCTCGGACATCGTGAAAGCGCGTCCGTCGACCGCATTGTAGGCGCGGCCGGGTAAGCCGCGTTCGACGACGAGCGCGACCAGGCGGCCGAGATCGCTGCGTGCGATCGTCGCCCAGCGATTCGAACCATCGCCGAAGATGGTCGCGCGGCCGCGTTCGCGCGTGGCGGCGCCGAACATCGTCGCGATCCCGCCGCCGTCGCCGTAGACGATCCCGGGCCGCACGATCGTCCCGCGGATCCCGATCTTGGTCATGTTCAGCGTCAAGCGCTCGAGCGTTTGGTGACGCAGCGCAAGTGTCGGCGGCGGGAAGACGGGCGCAAATTCTTCGCCGGCAGCGTTGCCGAGCGTATTGCCGTAGACCCACGCGGTGCTGATGAACACGAAGGTCTTCTCGGTTCCGGCCAGACCCTGCGCGATCGCGCGCAGCGCCTGGAATTCGACCTTCTCCGGTTCGGCGTCGGTGATCGAGACCGCGTAGACGACCGCTTCCACCTCGCCGACCGGCTTGACGAGGCTTTGCGGTTTCGTGGCATCGGCGCGCACGACGTGCAGGCCGCGCGCTTCGAGCTTGGCGCGCGCGGCATCGCTCCGAGCGACCCCGCGAACGCGATGGCCGCGTCCGCCGAGCGCCGACGCGATCGCGCCGCCGACATAACCGCTTGCGCCTACGATGAGTACATCCATGTCTCTTGAGTGTTCGGCGGCGGCGCCGGTGCAAAAGAGTGATCCCGCCCACTCGGCCCCAAGGGCCGCAGCCGCCGCGGCGGCGAAGGCTCGCCGGCCGCGCCCTGGTGGCGGAATTGGTAGACGCGCTGGTTTCAGGTACCAGTGGTCGCAAGGCTGTAGGGGTTCGAGTCCCTTCCAGGGCAGAGCGCGCGAACCGCCGCCGCTATTTGACGACGATCGTGCCCGTCATGTAGGTGTGGTAGGTGCACAGGTACGGATAGCTGCCCGGTTTCGCGAAAACGTGCGTCCAGCTCGCTCCCTGATCGAGGTTGCCCGAATCGAACAGACCGGTCGTCGACGTGACCGTGTGCGCGACCGAATCTTTGTTCGTGAAGCGGATCGCCTCACCGGCTTTGATCGTGATTGGGTCGGGGTCGTAGGCGAAGTTCTTGATCGTCACGGTCGCGGCCGGGCTCGCGGCGGGTGAAGGGCTCGCGTCACTTGCGCGGGCGCCCGGCGAACCGGCGAGCGACCAGATGGCGAAGGCGACGGCGCAGACGAGGGCGGCGGCGAGGGCGGTGAAGACGGAGCGGCGCGCGGAAGTATCCATAGCTCTCAAACGCTTGCCGGGCGGCAGCGGTTGTGGGCGCCCTTGCCACCGACCAAGGCCGCAGGCGGGTTCCGGCTAGCGGCCTACAATACGGAACGGCGGCACGGCCGCACGGCGGCGGGGAGCCGCGTGCCGAAGCACAACCCACAGGAGCAGAAGCGTTGCCCGAGACCCTGGTGACCGTGACGCTGCCCGAACTCGGCGAATCGGTCGCGGAGGGCTCGGTCGTGGAGTGGCGCGTGAAGCCCGGCGAGTGGGTCGAAGAGGGCGCGACCCTGGTCGACGTCACGACCGATAAGGTCGACGTCGAAATCCCGGCTCCGGCCGCGGGAATCGTCCGCCGTATCGCAGCCGAGGCCGGCGCCACGGTCGCGGTCGGCGCCCTGCTCGCCGAGATCGACACCGCGGCGCCCAAACCGGAGGGCGCAGGGAAACCGGCCGCGGCGCCCGCAGCCGAGCTGCCGAGTGCGACGCCAGTCGCAGCGGCCTCCGCGAGGAACGGCGCGGCGGCGACTGGACCGAACGGGATGGCCGGCGTCGCAGGCCGGCCGAGCGCGGCGCCCGCTGCCTCGCATCGGGCACAGCGACTCGCGGCGCGCGCGAACCTCGATGTCGGCGCGATTGCGGGCAGCGGTCCCGGCGGCCTGATCCTCGGC
>JBOHTX010000223.1:0-3527 GCA_050733855.1 Vulcanimicrobiaceae bacterium | reverse complement strand
GGCCGTCTCGCGGCCGCGCGCCGAAAGCTGCGGCGCGGGCGCGTGGTCGTAGGCGCCGATTTCGAGCGCGCCCGGCGTCGTGCGCGGAGGCTCTTCGGGCAGATCCGCTGCGACGTAGGCGCCCGACCCGCGAACCGTCGTCAGGTAACCCTCGGCTCCGAGTTGCTCGAGCACCTCGACGATCGTGTTGCGCGAACAGCCGACCTCGGCCGCCAGCGCGCGCGACGACGGTACGCGGCTCCCCGGCAGAATCGTCCGCGCCAAGATGCCCGCGCGCACTTGCTCGTAGAGCTGCCGCTGCAAGGGCTGCGCGCTCTCGCGGTCCAGCGCCAGGTTCAGCCAAAACGCGCTCGGCGTCGGCTCCATCGTCGCGCCGCTTCCGGGCTCGCGCGTTTACCAGCCGCCTCCGCCGCCCATGTCGCCGCCACCGCCTCCGCCGCCGAAGTCACCCCAGCCGCTGCTGCCGTCGCCGAAGCCGCCCATTCCGGCGTTGCCCATATCGGCTTGGCCGGGGTCGGCCTGCCAGCCCGAGGCATCGGGGACCGCGGCCGAGGCCGGGTCGGCGCCGGCGATCGCGCCGGGGGTGCCGCCCGTCATCTGACGGCCGAACAGCTCGTTGCCGAGCCAAGCGCCGCCGAGGCCGCCGAGCAGCCCGCTGAAGAACCCGCCGCCGCCGAAGCCGCCGTAGCCGGGCCCGTAACCGCCGTAGCCGGGGCCCATGCCCGGCCGCGGCGCATAGCCCGCCGGATAGCTGCGCGGGCCGGCCATCGCCCGGAAGATGGCACGGATCACGAGGAAGCCCGCGATCAAAATCAAGATCAGCCAGAACACCGAGATCCCTCCGCCCCGGTTCGCGCCCGACGTGCCATTCGCGCTGCCGCTTGCGAGGATTCCTTGCACCGCGCCCGCGCCGACCGCGCCGCTCGCTGCCGTGCGCGCGTGGCTGCGATACTCATCGAGCACCAGGTTCACGCCGACCTGGATGCCGCCGTTGAAATCGCCGTTGCGAAAGTAACCGCGCATCGCCTGATGGATCGCGCTGAAGGTTCCCGGCGGAAAGAACGCTTGCGAGGCGCGGTCGCCGACGACGGCATCCTGGCGCTCGTCGCGCGCCAGAAAGAACAAGACGCCGTTGACCTGCTGCTGCGAAAAAGTCTGCTGCACGGCGTTCTGCAGGCTCGCCCCGTCGAGCGACGGGACGGTGACGACCACGATCTCCTTGCCGGTCTGCCCGTTAAACGCCGAGATCTCGCTATTGAGCGTCGCGACCGTCGCGGTGCTGAATAGCCCGGCGCCGTCTTGCACGTAACTGTCGCGCGCAACCGCGACTCGCGGCACCGCAGACAGAAACGCCGCCAACGCGAGCGCGAAGGCGAACGCCAGGGCCGGCCGGAGCGCGCGAACGCGCGCGGGCGCCCTATCGGGCCAGCCGCTCGTTGTGCTCGATTGCGGCCGAAGGAGCGGCATCATTCGTCGAAGCTCCAAAGACGCGTTTGTAGACGGCGATACACGCCGACACCAGGGAGCGGATCAGTCATAACATCGCTCGCATGCTCTTCCATAGGGTGATCCTTGATACCCGGCCCTGCGGCGATGGTTTCTCGCCCGCGGCCCGCTGCCGGTCGGCGCCGCGCCGGCTAGCGCACGGCGGCCGTGATCAGCACGATCCCGACGGTGCTCGCGATGAAGACCGCGAGGAAAATCCAGATGCCGGCTTTCTTGAAGGCCGCGGTGACCCGGCGGCGCCGCCTGCTGCGGAGCTTCACGAGCTGCGGATCGCTTGGTCGGGAGCGCCCCACAGGCGTTCGAGGTTGTAGAACGCCCGCAACTCGGGCGTGAACACGTGCGCGACGACGGCGCCGAGATCGATCAGGATCCAGCCGCCGTCGGCGTAGCCCTCGCTGCGCGCGACGCCGAAACCGGCGTTGCGGGCATCGGCGACGATCGCATCGGCGATCGCGCGCGTTTGAACCTTCGAACGTCCGGTCGCGACCACGAACGCATCGGCGACGATCGTGCGGCCTTCCAGCCACAGGGTCGCGAGCTCTTCGGCTTTCATTTCGAGCGCGGCGGCGCGCACGAGTTCCACGAGATCGGTCAGGATGAAGCCTCCTTTACGGCGAGGGCGTCGACGGCGGCGAGCGTTTGCGGTGCGGCAGCCAGGCCGCGCTCATGCAGATATCCGATGGTCGAGTGCAGGACGGCGAGCGTCGCGGCAGCGAGATTTTCGAGGGCGAGTCGCGCCAGCGCCGCCCGCTCGGGATAGCGGCGTCCGGGTTCGATCGCATCGGCCACGAAGACGAGCGCTGCGACCGTTCCCATCGCGGGTGCGCCGAGGGTGTGGCAGCGGATCGCTTCGAGGATATGCGGATCGTCGATCCCGAGCTGCGTGCGCGCGAGTTCGGCGCCGACCTTGGCGTGCAGCACGATCGGAAAGCGCCGTTCGAACGGCTCGATCGCGAGGCCGTGCTCCGCGCAGAAGGCGAGCAACTCGGCCGGTGTCCGGTTGCGCGCGAGATCGTGCAGCAGCCCGGCGACGCGCGCCCGCAGGGGATCGGCGCCGTGCGTCCGCGCGAGCCCCTCGGCGCAGCGCGCCACCCGCAGGCAGTGGGCGTAGCGCTCCGCGCGCCCGACTTCGGCGCGCAACGCACGCGCGAGTGCGGCCCATTCGTAGCGCAACGCCGCGCTAACGGGCGAGCCCCTCGATCGCGACGTGCAGGTCCTCCTCGAGCATCGCCAACCGTGCCCGATACAAGTCGCCGCGCAAATTGCCCGCCCACATCACCACTGCGTTCTCGCCGTTGTCGCTATAGTACGCGCGCCGGGTCGAAACGGTGGTGAAGCCGTACTTGCGGTAGAGACGCTGCGCGATCGTGTTCGATTCGCGCGCTTCGAGCGTGATCCAGGACGCGCCGCCCGCGATCGCGCGCTGCAAGAGATGCACGAGCAATTCTTCGCCGTACTTCTGGCCGCGAAAATCGGGGTGGACGGCGATCGTGGTGACGTGCGAATCCTCGAGGATCACCCAGATTCCGCCGAAGGCGACGATTCGCTCGGCTTGGTCGGGTCCCGGGCACACGCGCCCCACGACGTAGTGCGCGAGCTTATTGTCCGTCAGTTCGCTGACGAATGCGCTGGGCGGCCAGGTCGTCGAAAAGGAAAGCGCCTCGATGCGCATCACCTCGCGCAGATCGCCCTGGGTCATCGGCGCGATCGTCATGCGCCCCCGCGGGCGCTCCGCAGCCGGCAGGTCCAGTTCGGCCTTCACTGCTCCGTTTCGTATGGGCGGCCGAGCGGCGGGTCTTCAACGTACGAACCGCTGCCGTAGTGCGGCCTGGGCGCATGCAGGCTCCCGGCGGCCCACGCCGAGGCCGCGGTCGCGATCGCGAGCGCCGGAACCTCGTCGGGCGGGAAGGACACCACGGTAATTCCGCGTTCGCCGAGGGCGGCGACGACGCCCTCCGCCGCGCCGAAGAGCGCGAGCCGCGCGCCGAGCGGCAGGCGCTCGGCGACCACCTGCGCGACCT
>JBOHTX010000222.1:0-3527 GCA_050733855.1 Vulcanimicrobiaceae bacterium | reverse complement strand
GTGCGTATCTTGCTTGCCACCGACACGGCGAGCGAAGGGATCGACTTGCAGAAGCACTGTCGGCGAATGGTGCACGTCGAGATTCCCTTCAACCCAAATCGCCTCGAACAGCGCAACGGCCGCATCGACCGCCACGGGCAACCCGCTCCCGAAGTCGACATCTACCACTTCGTCGGCTCCGGCTATGAGGCGCGCGCCGGGTCGCTCGACGGAGACCTCGAATTTCTCTCGCGCGCTGCGCGCAAAGTCGAGCAAATCCGGAACGATCTCGGTGACGCCGGGACCGTTCTCGCGCAGCAGGTCGAACGGGCAATGCTCGGGTTCGATGCGACGGTCGAGGTGACGGCCCCGCAAACGGCCTCGCGGTCGACGCTGAAGCGGCTCGAGCGCGAGCTACGCGAACGAATCGTCGTACTGCGGCAGAAGATCGACGACTCGATCGCCGATCTCGGAATCGAGCCCGAGGCGATCGAGCGCGTCGTTCGCGTCGGTCTCGAACTGGGCCGCCAGGCACCGCTCGAAGCCGTGACCTTGCCCCGTCTCCGTAATCATCGCGATGGTGCGCGGGCGTTCGCGGTTCCGGACCTTACGCGAACGTGGTCGGCCGCGGCCGTCGGCCTGTACGACGAGATTCGCGATCGGCGGCTTCCGATCACGTTCGACCGTGCCGTTGCAGACGGCCGCGACGACGTGGTGCTCGCGCACCTCGGGCATCAACTCGTCGGCCAGTCGCTGCGTCTGCTGCGTGCCGAGATGTGGTCGAGCGGCGCCGACTCCCGCCTGGCACGCGTCGCGGGCGCCCTCGTTGCGGATGCATCGCTCGTCGAGCCGTCGCTGCTGGTGCATGCGCGCCTGGTCGTCGTCGGGCACGACGGCGCGCGCCTCCACGAAGAGACGATCGTTGCGGGCGGCCGCCTCGGCGGCGCGACCGGTTTCGCGCGGTACAACGTCGGCGAGACGGAAGGTGCGCTTGCGGCGCGGCGCGCCGCAGCGCTTCCGCAGCACCACCGTGTCGAGCTCGAAGCCGCTTGGCCACGCATCGCGGGCGCCGTGCAGTCCGCCGTCGAGGCACGCGGCGCCGATCGCCGTGCAGCGCTCGAGAGCAAGCTCCAGGAGCGCGCCGAGCGCGAGGCGACGGCAATGCGCAGCGTTCTGAACGAGTTACGCGACACCATCGAGCGCGAACTCGAGCGCGTCGATCGAAACGAGGCCGAGCAGCTGCGATTGTGGGAAGCCGCAAACGAGCTCGAACGACGACAGCTGCGGCGCGACCTCGATTCGCTGCGAACGCGCGTCGCGGCGATCCCTGCGGAGATCGAGCGCGACGAGGGGCGCCTGCGGCGACGCTACGCCGAGCCGCGGGCGATCGTCTTCCCGGCGGCAATCGAGTTCCTCGTGCCGCGGCGCTTCGCCGATCGGGCGCTCGGGCTCGCGGCGAGGCGGCCGACGTGAGGCGCCGCACGCGGCCCGAGCCGCACGCGGACTGGCTCGCGCTCGTCGACGCCCAAGGCCAATTTCTGACGATCCCGATTCTGCGCGCCGCTTTCCCGACCGGACTCGACGCGGTTCCCGACGACGTACGCGCCGAAGCGCGAGAGCGACTCGCGATCCTGAGTGCGGGTGCGCCGAGCGACGACGATCGCTGGGCGTGGATCGTCTGGCTGTTGCGGAACGCCCTCGGCTGGGACGCCCGCTACGTCGAAGGCCCGCAAGCGAACGCCTTCGCTCACGTACTGCCGGAGCATCGCACGGAACTGCGCGCGCACGGCGCGCTCATCGATCCCGCGGATGGGAATCGCCCCCGCGTGCTGGTCCTGCGCGTCCCGTACGGAACGCCGTTCGAGCGGCGCATCGCCGGGAGCGAGTGGAATGCCTCGCCGCTCGACCGGCTCTCGCTGCTCGCCCGCGCACATGGTGTGCGGATCGGGCTCGTGAGCGACGGCGCGCGAGTCGCTCTCGAATGGATACCGTCAGAAGGCGCCGGCGGCCATGCGATTTGGCCGACCGAGTTGTTCGCCGAGGGCGCGGAGCGTGCGGTGTTCGCGAGTTTCGTGAGCCTCCTGCACGCGCGGCGCTTCTTCGGCGTCGCGCTCGACGACCAACTCGAACGGCTCTTCGAGCGCTCCGCGCTCGCGCAGCAGGACCTCACCAAGACGCTCGGCCTGCAAGTGCGCAAAGCGGTCGAACTGCTCGTTGCCGCGATTTCGAGCGTCGATCGCGACTCTGGCGGCGCCGTCGTCGCCGGCATCCCGCCGCACGAGGTCTACAAGGCTGCGGCGACGGTGATGATGCGACTCGTTTTTCTGCTGTTCGCCGAGGAACGTGGGCTCTTGCCGCTCGCCGATCCGCTCTACGCCCAAAGCTACGCCGTCTCGACGCTGCGCGATCAGCTCGAGGCCGACGCGGTGCGCCTCGGCGATGAGCCGCTCGAACGCCGCGCGACCGCCTGGCGCCGGCTCCTCGCGATCTTCGGCGCGGTCCACGGCGGGATCGCCCACGATCGCTTGCGCTTGCCGGCTTACGGCGGCCGACTCTTCGACCCCGCGCGCTTCGAGCTGCTCGCCCGCGTGCGCATCGACGACCTCACGATCAAGGCGATCCTCGAGGCGATTGCGACCATCGAGTTACACGACCACGGCCAGACGCAGCGACGGCGGCTCTCGTTCCTTGCCCTCGACGTCGAGCAGATCGGCCACGTCTACGAAGGCTTGCTCGATCACGATGCAGTGCGCGTGGAGGAGCTGTACGTCGGCCTCGACGGTAAGCAGGGCCTGGAACCCGAAGTCGCGCTTGCCGAGCTCGAAGCGCAGGCCGCGCGCGGCCGCGATGCGCTCGTCGCTCACCTTACGGAAATCACGCGCCGCAGCGAGAGCGCGGTACGAACTGCCCTTACGCGTGGCGACGCAGCCGCGGCCGGCGAGGCGCCGGAATTGCGGCGGCTCGTGATGACGGCATGCGACAGCAAGCGGGATGTCGTCGAACGCGTGCTGCCGTTTGCGGCCCTGCTGCGCAGCGATCTGCACGAATTGCCCACGATCTTTCCGCCCGGGAGCCTCGTCGTCAAGCAGACGCGCGCCCGCCGCGATTCGGGGACGGAATACACACCGCGCTCGCTCGCGGAAGAGGTCGTCCATTACGCGCTCGAGCCGCTGGTCTATGCGCCGGGCCCCGCCGACGGTGCGCTCCCGGAATCGTGGCGGCTCAAACCGTCGGACGAACTACTTGCGCTGCGCATCTGCGATCCGGCCTGCGGGTCGGGCGCGTTTCTGGTTGCGGCCTGCCGATATCTCTCGGATCGCGTCGTCGAGGCCTGGCTGCGCGAAGGCCGGATCGCCGACGACGACGCGACCCGCGAAGCCCAGCGGGCGATCGTCGAGCGCTGTCTCTACGGTGTCGACCGCGACGGCATGGCCGTCGAGATGGCGAAGCTTTCGCTCTGGCTGCTGACGTTCGCGAAGGAGCGCCCCTTCGGTTTTCTCGACCACGCGATCCGTGAGGGCGACTCGCTGCTCGGCATCACGTCCCTC
>JBOHTX010000221.1:0-3538 GCA_050733855.1 Vulcanimicrobiaceae bacterium | reverse complement strand
GCTCTACACCGCGGCTCAAGCCGCGGCGGGCGGCGAGACTTTCGAAGCGAACTGCTCGGCTTGCCACGGCGAGCAGGCAGAGGGCGGCGCAGGCCCGGCACTGCACGGCGGGACCTTCGTGACGCTTTCGAAGAACACGCATCTCAAGGTCAAAGACATCTTCACGTTCATGTCGCAGGAGATGCCGCTCAATGCACCCGCCACCTTGAGCAAGGATCAGTACGTCACGATCATGGCGTTTCTCTTGAAGCTCAACGGCTATCCCCACGGTTCGCACGCTCTCACCTTCGCCGGGGCAAAGTCGTCGAACGTGCCGTTGACGACCTTACCGGGGCATTGATCCCGCTCGCCGCGGCGGTGCTCGTGCTCAGGCTGTGGCCGCAAGATACCGGCCTAGCCTATGGCTTGACGCCGACTCCGTCGCAACTGACCGCACTCACCGACCGGCTCGTCCACGACTTGCGCGCGCAGGGGCTGGCCGTTCGCACGAGTCCGGTCCCGTGCGACGACGTCGCCTGCGCGCGGCGCGTCGGACGGGCGGCCGGTGCCGAGACGGTGATCTTCGGCGCAACGATCCGCGAGATGGCGATGATCTGGGCAACGTCGGCGACCGTCGTCGACGTCGCGACCGGGCAGACGACCGTCTGGCAGGGCGGCTACAAGGGCGACTATCAGACGATGCTCGTCGGGATCGACGCGATCGCGCCGAAGCTCGCGCAAGCCGTTCGCGCAGGCCCCCGACCGCCGGTGAAGTGAGCGCGGGCGAGCGCCCGGTCGCGCTCGACGATGGCTCCCAGACCACGCTCGAATGGTGGGGTGGGGCGGGACCGGTCGTCCTCTGCGTTCACGGCATCACGAGCTCGCGGCGCTCGTGGGCGCGGCTCGGCGAGCGGCTGGCGGCGAGCCGGCGTACCTTCGCCTACGACCAGCGAGGCCACGGCGACAGCGCGGCCGTGCCGGGCCCGATGACCCTCGAGCGGAGCGTCGCCGATTTGGCCGAGGTTGCGAAGACGCTCCCGGGGCCGGTCGATCTGCTGGTTGGCCACTCCTGGGGCGGCGCGGTCGCTCTCGCGGGCGCCCGGACGCTCGGCGCCCGCACGGTGCTCGTGGTCGACCCGATGGTCCGGGTCGCGCCGGAGACCTTCGAGGCCGACTACGTCGACGATCTGCGTGAGACGTTCGCGCTCGGCGGGGCGGCGCGCGAGCAGGCGATCCGCCAGATGTACGCCGGGCTCCCCGAGGTCGAGGTCGCGGGCAAGCTGCACGCGATGCGCTCGATGTCGATTGGGGCGCTCGAGCGGCTCGGTCGCGACAACCGCGTCGACGCGGGCGGGTGGGACCTGCGAGCCACGGTCGCAAACTTTCCGGTCCCGCTGCTCGTCCTCGCCGCCGGAGTCGAATCGGTTCTCTCGCCCGGCGACCTGCGCGAACTGCGGGAGCGTGGCGGCCCGAACGTCACGGTGCGGGTCGTGGAGGGCCAAGGCCACAACTTGCAGCGGACCGATTTCGAGGGATTCGTCGATGCGCTCCTCACCTTTGCCTGAAGGCCGCACGAGGCCGAGCGGGATGAGCGTCTCCGGCTAAATCTTGGGATTCGGCGTTTCGGTCGTCGAAAAAGCCGCGGCATTCGAACCGAGCGCGGCGAAAGGAAACCCGATGGCACGAACGATCGAACCACCGCCGGCGACGCCCACGGGCGATGCTTCCTTCCGGGCGCAGGCGCAACGCTGGGAGCACACCTACGCGCGGGGCGAGCGCCGCAGCGAGCCGGGTTCCGGGGCGAACGACCGCACGATATCCGATATCCCGCTCAAACCCCTGTACACGCCCATCGACCGCGCGGGCATCGACCTCGCCCGGGAGCTTGCCTACCCCGGCGAGTTCCCGTACACGCGCGGGATCCACCCCGGGATGTACCGCGACCGGTTGTGGACGATGCGCCAGTTCGCCGGTTTCGGGACGGCCGCGCAGACCAACGAACGGTACCGCTTTCTCCTCGAGCAGGGGCAGACGGGGCTCTCGGTGGCCTTCGATATGCCGACGCTGATGGGCTTCGACTCCGATGCGCCGCAAGCGCGCGGCGAGGTCGGCAAGTGCGGCGTCGCGATCGATTCGCTGCGCGACATGGAGCGGCTCTTCGAAGGGATCGATCTCGGCGCGATCACGACCTCGATGACGATCAACGGCCCGGCGCCGATCGCGCTGGCCTGGTACATTGCGGCGGCCGAGGCCAAGGGGATTCCGCGCGCGGCGCTCGGCGGCACGTTGCAGGCCGACATCCTCAAGGAGTACATCGCGCAGAAGGAATGGATCTTTCCGCCGCGTCCGCACGTCCGCCTGATCGTCGACATGATGAAGTTCGCGACCGCCGAGATGCCGCGCTGGAACACGATCTCGATCTCGGGCTATCACATTCGCGAGGCAGGCTCGACCGCGGTGCAGGAGCTCGCCTTCACGCTGGCCGACGGCTTCGCGTACATCGAAGCGGCGATGGGGGCCGGGCTCGAGGTCGATGCGTTCGCGCCGCGGCTTTCGTTTTTCTTCAACTCGCACATCGACTTCTTCGAGGAAATTTGCAAGTTTCGCGCCGCCCGGCGCATCTACGCGCGGCGGATGCGCGACCGATACGGCGCCAAGGACCCGCGCTCGTGGACGCTGCGCTTTCACACCCAGACCGCCGGCTGCAGTGCGACCGCGCAGCAGCCGGAGAACAACATCGTGCGAGTCGCCTACGAGGCGCTGGCCGCGGCGCTCGGCGGGACGCAGTCGCTTCACACCAACTCGATGGACGAAGTGCTGGCGCTGCCGAACGAACGCTCCGTCGAGATCGCATTGCGCACGCAGCAGGTGCTCGCCTACGAAACCGGCGTCACGGCGGTCGCCGATCCGCTCGGCGGCTCGTACTTCGTCGAATCGCTCACCGACGAAATCGAACGGCAGGCCGAAGCCTATTTCCGGCAGATCGATGAGTTCGGCGGCGTGGTCGAAGCGATCGAGGCCGGTTTCTTTCAACGCGAGATCGCCGAGGCGGCGTACCGCTACCAGCGTTCGCTCGAAACCAAAGAGCGGATCGTCGTCGGCGTCAACGCCTTCGTGCGCGACGAACCCGAGGAACCGGGCGATCTGCTCAAGATCGGCCCCGAAACCGAGCGCGCGCAGGCCGAGTCGGTGCAGCGCGTGCGCGCCGAGCGCGACGCGGCTCAGGTCGAGGCGGCCTTGGCCGCGGTCAAGCGCGCCTGCGCCGACGAACGGTTGAGCGCGATGCCGGCGCTCATCGAAGCGGCGCGCGCGCTTGCAACCGAAGGCGAGATCGTCGAGGCGATGGTCGAGGTCTACGGCCGCTACCGGGAGCCGGCCGCATTCTGAAGCGCGCCCCGGTGTTCGGCGCGCTGGCGGCGCTTGCGTGGAGCACGAGCCTCGGCGCGCAAGTGATCTTGCCGGCGGGTGCGCAGCTCGTTCCCGCCACACTCGACGCGCGCTTGAGCTCGCAGGAGGCGCACGCGGGCGAGCGCTTTTTCTTTCACACGACCGCCGCGCG
>JBOHTX010000220.1:0-3543 GCA_050733855.1 Vulcanimicrobiaceae bacterium | reverse complement strand
GGCCGCTTTTGCGCGATCTCGATCGCGTATGTCCCTGTTCCCGTGCCGAAATCGAGCATACTTCCGTTTTCCGGGATGTCGAGCAGCCCGAGAATGCGGTCCGGTGGCACGTACGCAAAGCGCGATCGATCGTCGAGCATCGCGGCCTTCGCCGGGTCGAACCGCTTGCGTTGTTTGGCGCCATGTCGATTCTCGTTCATCGCGGAATCAGGTAGCGGTGCTTCGGCGACCAAGCCAAAAACGCTTCGCTTCAACGAGGTTTGGTCCTGGCAGGGCGTCGGGCCGGGCCACGGTCACTCCGGCTGATGGTCGTGCAGCGAGCGCGGTTGAGCGCAGTCCGCCGGCGCGACGAGGATGACCCGCTGCTTTTGTAGCCCCACATGCGCCAGGTATGATTCGAGCGGCGGCGAGAACGATGCTCGGATGCAAACGCTCCGTCATCTGCTCGTGCTCGCAAGCGGGATGCTCGCGTTGACGAGCGGCGCTGCCACGCAGCCCACGCCGCAGCCGTCCACGCCGGGCGCCGCGCTCGCGCGCTTGTTCACGGCAAAGACGATCGAGGGCGGCTGGTTCGCGCCCGTGTTTTTGGCGCAAGTTCCGGTCGAGCGCGTGCAGACGATCGTCGCGGGGATCGTCGCGCAGCTCGGCGCGTTCGAGCGCGCCGACCCGAACTCCGACGGAACGTTCACCCTCCGCTTCGAGCGCGGAACGAACCAGGCGCAGATTCATCTCGATGCCGGCGGACGAATCGACGGGCTCTTCTTCCGGCCGCCGCAGCTGACGTCGCTCTCGCTCGATGCGGCGCTCGCGCAGCTTGCGGGCTCGCCCGGCGTCGTCTCGTACATCGTGATCGAGAACGGCCGCGTTCGCGCGGCACGCGAGCCGCAGCGGGCGCTCGCGGTCGGCTCCACCTTCAAGCTCGCCATTCTGCGCGGTCTCGTCGACCGCATCGCGCGCGGCGCGCTGCACTGGGATGAGACCGCGACGCTGCCGGCAAGCGACAAGAGCCTGCCCTCGGGAATTCTTCAAACCTGGCCGGACGGTGCGCCGCTCACGCTTGCCACGCTGGCGACGCTGATGATCTCTCAAAGCGACAACACCGCAGCCGACGTGCTTGCGCGGGTCGTCGGCCCGAGCGCGCTCGCCCCGTACGCGATGGGGAACGAACCGTTCCCCACGACCCGCGAACTCTTCATCGTCAAGGCCGATCCGGTGCTGCGCGCGGTCTGGCGAAGCGGCGATTCCGCGGCGCGCCGGCGCGTGCTCGCGCAGGCCGACGCGCGCCAGTTGCCGGCGCTCGCCTCAATCGACTCCGATCCCGCCGACCTCGATATCGAGTGGCACTATTCCGTGCAAGCGCTCTGCGACCTGATCGAGCCGCTCGCCTCGCTGCCGCTCATGGCGGTGAACCCCGGCCTCGCGCTCCCCGACGACTGGGCTCGGGTCGCGTACAAGGGCGGCTCCGATATCGGCGTCATCAATCTCACGACAGCGCTGACGGCGAAAGACGGGCGCCGCATCTGCGTCTCGGCGACCGAGAACAATCCCAAGGACATCCTCGACGATCAGCAGTTCGGGCTGCGTTACGGGGCCGTGCTCGCCTCGCTCCGCACCGCCGGCTGAGTACGCGCCCCAGCGAAATCAGGGGACGGCGAAGCGGCTCGTCAGTTCGTTGACGCGCGCGTGCAGTGCTTCGATCTTCGCTTGCTCGGCGATGTCGTCGAAGGCGGCCGCGATGATCCGCGCGATCTCGCGAGCTTCGTCCGGGCCCATGCCGCGCGCGACGATCGCGGGCGTGCCGATCCGGATCCCGCTTGTGACCGCTGGTTTTTGCGGATCGAACGGGATCGCATTCTTGTTGACGGTGATCCCGATCCGATCCAGGTAGGCCTCGACCGCTTTACCGGTCAGCCCTTTGGGCCGCAAATCGACGAGCAGGAGGTGCGTGTCGGTTCCGCCCGCGACCAGGCGCGTGCCGGCGCGTTCGAGTTCCTCGCCCATCGCGCGCGCGCTTGCGATCACGCGTTCCTGATAGCTGCGAAACTCGGGGCGCAGTGCCTCGCCGAAACCGGCGGCTTTGGCGGCGATCGCGTGCATCAGCGGGCCGCCCTGCACGCCGGGGAAGAGCGCCTTGTCGAGCGCGGCCGCGCGTTCGGCGCGCGCCAGTACGAAGCCGCCGCGCGGACCACGCAGCGTCTTGTGCGTCGTCGAGGTGACGAATTCGGCGAACGGCACGGGCGACGGATGCAACCCGACCGCGACCAGACCGGCGACGTGCGCCATGTCGACCATCACGACCGCCCCGACTTCGTCCGCGATCTCGCGGAACGGCGCGTACTCCATCGTACGCGGGTAGGCGCTCGCGCCCGCGATGATCATCTTGGGACGGTGCTCGCGCGCGAGCGCCCGGACCTGATCGAAATCGATCCGCTCGTCGCTCGCCCGCACGCCGTAGGCGACCGCATGGTACAGTTTACCGCTGAAGCTTACCGAGGTGCCGTGGGTGAGGTGCCCGCCGTGCGCGAGCGACATCCCGAGCACCGTCTCGCCGGGCGCGAGCGCGGCGAAGAAGACCGCCATGTTCGCTTGCGCGCCCGAGTGCGGCTGCACGTTGGCGTGCTCGGCAGCGAAGAGTTTCTTCACGCGATCGATCGCGAGCTGCTCGGCGACGTCGACGAACTCGCAGCCGCCGTAGTAGCGTTTGCCGGGATAGCCTTCCGCGTACTTGTTGGTGAGCACCGAGCCCATCGCTTCGCGGACCGCGCGGCTTGCATAGTTTTCGGAGGCGATCAACTCCAGCTTGGCGCGCTGGCGATGCTCTTCGCCTGCGATCGCGGCGGCGAGTTCGGGATCTTGCTCGGCGAGCGTCGGAGCCGGCAGGTCACGCGCAAGGAGGTCCATGCGCCGGGGATTCGCGCGCGCCCGGCGGAAGGCCCGTCGCCGTGAAGGGGGAGTCGGCGACCCGGCAAAGCGCGCCATGAAGCTCGCGAGTTCGAGCGCGAGTTTTTCCGGCGCGCTCGCCGCCGGAACCACGACCCAGCTCGAGTGGCTCGACCTCGCCGCCAACGAACTCGAACTCGACGGCGTCGTCCTCGAGGACGCGCATTTCCCGCGCCGCGACGCCGACTATCTGGCCGAGGTCAAGAAACTCGCGACCGATCTCGGGCTCACGCTCGCAGCGCTCGCCAGCGCGCAGGCGTTCGGCGAGGAGGGCGAGACGCTGATCGAGCGTTGCCTGGTCCTCGGCGCCCCGCTGCTGATCGGGGTACAACACCGAGCACCGCCACAGCGCGCTTGCGCTCCTTACCCCGATCGACGTCCATCTCGGATGCGCGCAAGAGCGCCTGGCTCAACGACAACTCGTCCTGGACGCAGCTTACGCCGCGCATCCGCAACGGTTCGTTCGCGGCAAACCCAAGGTCCCGCAGCTCCCAGCCGCATCGTACATCAACCGACCGGCAGAACCGGCCGAAGCCAAGCCGGCTGCCTGAGACTCACTAAATCGAGCAAGCCGAATGGTCTCAAAGCTATTGACAACTTCCG
>JBOHTX010000219.1:0-3583 GCA_050733855.1 Vulcanimicrobiaceae bacterium | reverse complement strand
GCGCACGACCGCACGAACGGTGAGCTTGACGGTTCGCGACGACGGGATCGGCATCGCGGCGGGAGCCGCGAGCGCGGCGCGCGCCGCGCGCCGGCGAACCGGGCAAGGGATCGTCGGGATGCAGGAACGCGCGCGCTTGCTCGGAGGGAGCGTGACGGTCGAACGCGCGACTCCGACGGGGACGCTCGTGACCGCGAAGATCCCGCTCGGCGAGCGACGCGTATGATCCGTATCGCGATCGTCGACGATCACCCGATCGTGCGCGAGGGCCTCGCCTCGATTCTCGAGGATGAACCGGACTTCGCGATCGTCGCCTCCGTCGGTTCGGCGGAAGACCTGTTCTCGAGTCTGCGGGCTGCACGCCCCGATCTGGTCGTGATCGATCTCGAATTGCCCGGGATCGGCGGGATCGCCGCGCTCGAACGGCTCGCGGCGCTCGCGGAGGGCCCCCGCGCCCTCGTCTTCAGCGCCTTCGAAAGCGACCAGGACGTGCGCGCCGCGGTAGCGGCCGGCGCGACCGGCTATCTGCTCAAGGGATCGCCGGCCGCCGAGCTGACGCAGGCGATCCGAGCGGTCGCCGCGGGCGGACGGTACGTGAGCGCGCAGATCGCGGCCCGCGCCATCTTCGGCGCAAACGCCGCTTCGGGGCGAAGCGCCGAACTGACGAAGCGCGAACGCGAAGTGCTGCGCCTGGTCGCCGCAGGGCTCGCCAACAAAGCGATCGCCGCGCGCCTCGGGATCGCCGAGCGCACGGCCAAATATCACGTCGCCTCGATCATGGCCAAACTCGGCGCCGAGAATCGCGCCCAAGCCGTCGCCCTCGCCGCGCAGCAGCGCCTGCGCTGAGCTTCAGCGCATGCTTGCGCAGGTCCGTGCCGCGGCCCCGCTCAGCGTCGCGAGGTGTTGCTGCAGGCCGATCCCGTAGGCGGTCGGCGTTCCGTCGTAGTTCGTGATGAGACCAGGGCCGTTGCTGCAGTCGAAATCGGCATTCCAGGCCCAGCCGAGGTAGCTGCTTTGGTGGGCGTCGAGCCAGGCCATGAGCGGATCGATGTAGCCGTGCGCGCAGTCGTTTCACCGATTTCGCCGGCGACGACCGGGACGACGGCCGCGACCGGCGCCACCGTGCTATCGAAGCAGCTCGTGGTGTCGCAGGTGTTGAAGTTGTAGGAGTGCCAGCTGGCCACGAGGTTGCCGCTCGGATCGGAGGGTTCGTTTTGCAACCAGCCGGACAGGTCGTTCGCATAGGCTAAGCCTCCGGCGAGCACGATGTTGCTCGCGCCGGTGGAACGGACCGCGGCGATCAGCGCATTCATCCCGGCGATCGCGAAGGGCGTTCCGCAGGCGCTCGCCGAGCCGCCGTCGCGCCAGCACGACCAGCTCGCCACGTACGGCTCGTTGTAGAGATCGAACATCACCGAGCTATTCGATTTGAACGTGGCGGCCACGGAAGACCAGAAGGCCGGTGCGTGATCGGCATCGGCCATCGGCTCTTGACCCGTCGCGGATTGGGTCCCGGGTGCGTTCCAGTGAAGGTCGAGGATCGCGATCAGACCGTTTGCGTTCAGAAGATCGACGTAGTCGACGATCGCCGTTTGGTAGTTCGCGCCGGCATAGGCCGGGTTGACGCCGTTGATGGCGAGCCAGCAATCCTCGTTGAGCGGCACCCGCACGGCGTTGGTGTGCCAGCTCGCGATCGCGGCCACCGACGTCTGATCGTTCGGGCCGTCGAAGATGCCGAAGTTCTGGACGCACGCGTACTCGGTCCCCGAACGGTCGACGCCGTGGAGCACGATCCGCTGACCGCGCCGTTCTCGATCGCGTTTCCGACCACGTGCAGCCCAACGATCGCCGGAGTCTGTGACGGCGTCGCGCTCGGAGCTGAGGTCGGGCCGACCGTCGGCGCGGCACCCGGCGAGCCGCCGCCGCTGCAGGAGCCCAGGAGTACCGCCGAGAGCAGGGCCGCACGGAACCTCACGAGACCGTGTTCGGCGCCCGGTGCTTACGACCTTAACCGAAACGTTACGCGACGCGGGTGCGAACCGTCGACCGTGTGCGCGTGGGCGGACCTGTCCGCAGGGACAGGTGGCCGCCCGTTCGCACGGACGGCGCGAGCGGCGCGCGCGACGGCCATACTGACGGCATGAAGACCGCTATTCGCACCGCCCTGATCACCGGCGCCTCGCGCGGCTTGGGCCACGAGGTCGCGCGCCTGCTCGCCCACGAGGGCATCAATCTCGTGCTTGCCGCGCGCGGCGAGGTCGCGCTCGACGCGGTCGCACGCGAGCTGCTCGACTACGCCGAGGTCGTCGCCGTCGCAGGCGACGTTTCCGAGAGCGCGGAGCACATCGTCGCCGCCGGGATCGAGCGCTTCGGGCGGATCGATGCGCTCCTGAACAATGCGTCCGAGATCGAGCCGACGCCGCTCCCTTCGCTCGAAGCGCTGCCGTGGCAAAAATTCGAGCGGCTGCTGCGGGTCAACCTACTCGCGCCGCTCCATCTCGCGCAGCTCGTTCTACCGGGGATGCGCGCCGCCGGATTCGGCGCGATCGTCAACGTGTCGTCGAACGCCGCGGTCGAGGCGTACCCGGGCTGGGGCGGCTACGGCGCGAGCAAAGCGGCGCTCGATGCGCTCTCGCGCGTGATGGCGAAAGAACTCGCCGGCAGCGGCATTCGGGTGCTGGCCGTCGATCCCGGCGACATGAACACGCAGATGCATCGCGCCGCGGCTCCCGACGACGACCTCTCATCCCTCCCGCAGCCGGCCGCCGTCGCACCGGCGATCGTGCGCCTGCTGCTCGACGACGATTTCACGGACGCGCGCTACGAGGCGAGCGACCTGCTCGTCGCACGATGAACGCAGCGTTCGCCTCGACGCTCGCGACCTCGCCGCTCGCGGGACCGGCCTTCGAGTTGCCGCCGGAACTCGAGGCCCGCGAGCCCGCAGAAGCGCGCGGAACGGGGCGCGACGACGTGCGTCTGCTGGTCACCGAAGGCCGCCAGGGGACTGCGACGCACGCGAAGTTCGGCGACTTTCCCGCACTCCTGCGCGCAGGCGACGTGCTGGTGCTCAACGATTCGGCGACGATTCCAGCCGCGCTCCACGCGACGCATCGCAACGGCGAAGCGTTCGATCTCCATCTCTCGACGGAACTCCAAAGCGGGCTCTGGACGGTCGAGCCGCGCCGTACGGCGGTCGCCGCACGCGAGCGGCTGCACCTTGCCGGCGGCGCGGCGGTGAGGTTGCTCGCGCCGTATCGCGACTCGGTGCGGCTGTGGATCGCCTCCTTCGAGGGGATCGCCGACCTGCACGCCTATCTCGCGCGCCACGGGCGGCCGATCGCGTATCCGTACGTCGCGCGCGCCTGGCCGCTTTCGACCTACCAAACCGTCTATGCCGCCAAGCCCGGCTCGGCCGAGATGCCCTCGGCGGGCCGGCCGTTCACGCTCGCGATGCTGGCGACGCTGCGTGCACGCGGCGTGCGGATCGTCACGATCACGCTGCATGCCGGAGTCGCAAGCCTCGAACGCCACGAGCGGCCGTACGAAGAACGCTTCGAGGTTCCGCCCGAGGCCGCCGCGGCCG
>JBOHTX010000218.1:0-3603 GCA_050733855.1 Vulcanimicrobiaceae bacterium | reverse complement strand
GAGCAAGAGCGTAACGGACGGCGCGCCCGCAATCGCTTGCGCGAGCGCAACCAGCGCGACGACGCCGAGCGAGCCTGCGAGCGCAAGTCGCAGCGGACGCTCGTCGGGATCGGCGCGGTCCGCCAGCGCGACGAGCGCGAAGAGCGCGAGGTATTCGAATGCCTTGAGCGTCTCGCGAAGCGCGGGAATTCGGTACTGCGCGCCGGCGATCGACAGCGCGTCGGCCGCTACGACCGCAAGCGCACAGAGCCCCAAGAGCCGAACGTTCGGGGCGTGCAGACTGCGGAGCGAGCTGCGTCGCCACAGGAGGGCAAGGGCAAACGCGAGCAGCGCTACCTTCGGGAGCGTGATCGTGGTGCGCCCGATATCGCGGTACAGCGCAAACGGATCGAGCGCGATCAG
Organism: Vulcanimicrobiaceae bacterium; assembly: GCA_050733855.1. Taxonomy (GTDB): domain Bacteria; phylum Vulcanimicrobiota; class Vulcanimicrobiia; order Vulcanimicrobiales; family Vulcanimicrobiaceae; genus JBOHTX01. The sequence continues at coordinate 3,201 of JBOHTX010000218.1, read as the reverse complement.
TGCCGCGATCCCGAGCGCCGGGCGGCGCGACGCCGCCCAGGCGACCGCGCCGAAGACGACCAGGTACGCCGCCAGCGCCAATGGGTCGAGCGGCGTCCGCCGCACGGTCTGGTCCACGACGAGCGCCAACACGAGCGTTGCGGGCTTCGCACCCACCGATGCGAATTCCGTTGCGGCAGGAGCGCCCGCCAATCCGAGTGTCGCGGTCACTTTTTGTGCATGTACGCAGAGCCGGCACGTGATTCGTACGCGCGCTCGAAGCCGTGTCCGATCAAGGCGGCGAAAGCGAAGACAATCCACGGGATGCTATCACTGCCATAAATGCCGGCTGCACGCAACGCCATCAGAATTCCCGCGATCAGAAAGCCGGGTCCCGTGACGGCGCAGTGAACTTCCCTGCACCCAAAGAAGTTTTGCATGCAGTACAAACCGTACGCGCCGAAAAACGCCGTCGCTAACCAATCTCCCCACCGCTGCCCATGCCCGTTCGCATACGTATCGAGCAAGAAGATCACGACGGACGCGACCACGGCGAACCGCCGGTCGTGTAGGAGAGCGATGCGCATGGCAACTCGCAGGCGGTTCGCTTCGATGTCGTTGATTCCTCGAAAGCTCCGCCGTCAAAAGGCCGCCGGACCAGTCGTCCGAATCCTCTGAACCTAGAGGGAATTCCCCGGCCGGTCGCGCCGTCACGGCAACGAAAGAAAAAAAGTAACGTCGTGACGGACAACACCCGCGACTACCGCGAGGAATTCCGGCTCTACGCCGAAGCGGACGGAAAGCGGAGGCAGCGAGGCTCCTCCGCAGTGCGCCGGAAGCCGCACCCGCAGATGCGAATCCCGGCCCTCGATGGATTCCCACGACGTGCGCAACGCGATCATCGCCAAGCGCGAAGGACGCGCGCTGCCTGCGGGCCAGTGGGCCGAGATCGTGGCCGGATTCCTGGCGGGCGCGGTCGGCGAAGCCGAGCTTGCGGCGCTTCTGATGGCCGCGCTGTTGCAGGGGCTCTCCGCTGACGAGACGCACGAGCTGACCGAGGCATACCTGGCGAGCGGCGAACGTCTGGTCGCGCCCGACCCGCGCACGCTCGATAAGCACAGCACCGGTGGCGTGGGCGACACCGCGACCCTGCTCGCGGTCCCGCTGGTCGCGGCCTGCGGTGTCCCGGTCGCCAAACTCTCCGGTCGGGCGCTCGGGCATACCGGCGGCACGCTCGATAAGCTCGAAGCGGTCGCGGGCGTGCGCACCGAGCTTTCGCCCGAGCGCTTTTTCGCGTGCGTGCGCGAGGTCGGCTGTGCGATCGCGGCCCAAAGCGAGCGTCTGGTCCCCGCCGATGCCCGCATCTACGCGTTGCGCGACCGGACGGCGACCGTCCCTTCACGCGGCCTGATCGCCGCCTCGATCGTTTCCAAGAAAATTGCGGGCGGCGCCACTGCGATCTTCTACGACGTGAAGTGCGGGCGCGGCGCATTTCTGCACGAGAGCGACGAGGCGGAGGCGCTCGCGCGCTCGCTCGTCGATCTCAGCGTCGCCTTCGGGCGCCGCGCGCGGGCGCTCGTGACCGACATGGACGAGCCGCTCGGGGCCGCGATCGGCAACGGGCTCGAGGTCATCGCGGCGCGCGACCTCTTGCGCGGGAGCCGCCGCGACGAACGGCTGCTGTTCGTCGCGTTGGCGGATGCCGAGGCGATGCTGGCGCTCGCGAACGTCCCGGAGCCGGCGGCCGCGCTCGCTGCGGCACTTGCGTCGGGGCGGGCCGCCGAGCGGTTTGCGGCCCTGCTCGCATTTCTCGGGGCCGAGCCCGGCGCGCTCGACGCGATGCGTCCGCATCCGCAACGCACGGAACTGCGTGCGCCGCGCGACGGGTTCCTCGGCGCGCTCGATGCGCGCGCGCTCGGACGCGCTGCGCGCCGGCTTGTCGACCGCAGCGGTCCCTGCGCCGGCATCGAGCTGCGGCGCAGCGTCGGCGAGCGGGTCGCTAGGGGCGCGGTGCTGGCCGCGGTGTACGGCGAACCGCGCGACCTACCCGAACTCGCTCTGGCCTTCGAAATTGCCGATGAGGCGCCCCCGCCGCGGCCGCTCGTTTACGGCGAGATCGTTTCGACCGGCGCCGCGCGCGGGCGCTCGCCCGCCGCTTCGCGCTCGCTCGAACCGCGTTCCAGGCTCGAGACGACGTAGAGCGGCCGCGCCTTGACTTGATCGTAGATCCGCCCCAGGTACTCGCCGACGATCCCGATCGCGACCAGCTGCACGCCGCCCAGGAACAGGATCGCCAGCATCATCGAGGTGTAGCCGGGCTCGTTGAGGCGCAAGAGTTTGAAGACGAGCACGACGACCGCGTAGAGAAACGCAAAGCCGCTGACGAGGAAGCCGAGATAGGTCGCGAAGCGCAGCGGGATCTCCGAGAACGAGGTGATCCCGTCGAGCGCAAAGCGCAGCATCTTCGAAAACGGATATTTCGTCGTGCCCGAATAGCGCGGATCGCGTTCGTACGGGACGCCGATCTGCGCGAAGCCGACCCAGCTCACCAGCCCACGCAAAAACCGGTGGCGCTCGCGCGCCGAGCCGAGCGCATCGACGACCCGGCGGCTCATCAGGCGAAAGTCGCCGGTGTCGACCGGGATCGCGACGTTGGTGAGCCGTCGAATGAGGCGATAGAATGCGCGGGCAGTCAGCAGCTTGAAGAAGCTCTCGCCGCGGCGCGTCTTGCGGACCGCGTAGACGACGTCGTAGCCCTCGCGCCACTTCGCGAGAAAATCTCGGATCAGCTCGGGCGGGTCTTGCAGGTCGCCGTCCATCAGGATTACGGCGTCGCCGCGGGCCGCGTCGAGGCCGGCGGTCGCCGCCAACTGGTGGCCGAAATTGCGCGAGAGCGCGACGATCGCAAGCTGCGGACGGCGGGCCCGCTCCGCGCGCAGCATCGCGAGCGTGCCGTCGCTCGAGCCGTCATCGACGGCCACGATCTCGTACGCATCGCCGCCCGTGCACTCCCGCTCCATGATCGATCCGATCCGGGAAAGCAGCTCGGCCACGTTTCCCTCTTCGTTGAAGAGGGGAACGACCACGCTGATGAGGCTCACCGCAGCGCTCCGCGCGGGACTCGCCCGCGAACGGCGAACGAGGGGTGCAATGGGCGCGGCAAGCGGCGCACGATCCCTCGGTTCCACCGCCCGGGCCTTAGCCCTTGCGGCCGTCGCGGCC
>JBOHTX010000217.1:0-3608 GCA_050733855.1 Vulcanimicrobiaceae bacterium | reverse complement strand
CCCTTGGGCGTCGCCGCGCGGAAGGTTGCGAAGACCGCGGGCAGACCGCAGAGCGTGCTGCTCGAGGATGCGATTCGTTGCAAAGAGCGGCCCGAGGATTCGCTCATCGCGCCGAGTGCGAGCTGCGCGAGATCGGGCTGCGGATCGGTTTGCTGTACCGTGATCGCTTGGCTCAGGTTCGGCGAGAGCCAAATGCCGAGAAAGCGACGATGGGTGGCGCGCCAATCCGGCGGCGGCGCGAGCCCGGCGAGCGTCGCCACTCCGCAAAAGCGATCCAGCAGCCCGACGATCGCCGGGTCGGCGGGCAGCTGCGCCGGTCGGCGATAGACCGCAAGGAACGAGTTGCCCTCGAGCGACTGCGCCTGTTCGACGATCGCAAGCGCTCCGCCGGCGAGCGGTTTGCGCACGTCGACCCGCACCGCGGGCGAGCGACAGACGAATTTCGTCGTCGACTTCTCGACCTTCGCCCCGCTCTCGGATGCCTGCACCCCCAGTTCGTGCAAGGCTTCCGAGGTCGACGCTGAGATCTGCGTGGTGACGATCGCAAACGACGAAGGCCCGTTCTGCCACGTCAGCGCGAGGTTCGGCATGAACGAACTCGGCACGGCCCGCCAGCCGGCCGGCGGAACGATCGGCAGCGAGGGATCCGCGCGCGCCGGGCGCAGCGACCCGGCGAGCACGATCAGCACGATCAGGGAAGCGTTTCCGGCTTTCGTCAGGAGTGCGCAACGTGCGGGCTGCATCGCTGGGAAACTCGCGTCGGCGCGCGGCGATCCCTGCCGCGGGTAGCGCGTTCGCACCTCAGTCGCGTGCGATGCGCCGCTCGGCGAAGCGGAGCGCGCGGTCGGCGGCGAGTGCCAGCGCGGCGCAGAGAATCGCACCGGCGACCGTCGCCTGGGGCGCTTGATGTTCGAGGCCGTAGAAGATCAGCACGCCGAGCCCGCCGCCGTCGACCCACGCCGCGAGCGTCGCAAGCGAGACCAGCGTGACGGTCGCGATCCGAACGCCCGCAATCAGGCCCGGGGCGGCGGCCGGAAGCGCGACCCGCAAAAAGCGCGCGCGTGCATCGAGACCGAGCCCGCGCGCGGCGTCGAGCAGCGCCGGATCGACCGCCTGCAAGGCGCTCGCAAAGCTGCGCACCAGAATCATTTCGGCGTAGGCGACCAGTGCCACGAAGGCGGTCTGCGCTCCGATCCCGAGCGGCGGAACGAGCAGGGCCAGTAGCGCCAAGCTCGGGATTGTGTAGAGCACGGCGAGCGCACTCGTGATCGCCCCGCCGAGCCGCGCCCGCGGCGCGACGTAGGCGGCCAGCGGGAGCGCGAGCGCCATCGCTGCGGCGAGCGATCCGAGCACGAGCGCCAGATGCTCTGCGAGCAGCGGTAGCCAGCGCGCCGGCTCGTGGAGCAGAACGTTCACGTCGGGCGGGCGAGCGCGCTGCGCACGTCGTCGAAGCCGATCGAGCCGAGCGCGCGAACGCCGTCCGTCAGCGCGATCCGCTCCGCGCCCTCGAGCAAGAGCGCGAGCGCTTCACGCAAGCTCGCGGATGCCGGCAGCGAAGCCGCGCCGTTGGCGCTCGCCGCGGGACCGGCGGCGCCGAGCGCATCGCCCGCGCGCAGAAAACGTAAGCGCCGCACGGGATCGGCGGCTTCGAGCAACTCTGCGACGTAGGGCGTCCGCGGTGCGCCGAGCAGAGCGAGCGGTACGCCGACCTGCTCGAGCCGGCCCTCGCGCAGGACCGCGATGCGGTCGGCGAGCCGCAGCGCTTCGTCGACGTCGTGGGTCACGAAGACGACCGTCGTGCCGAGCGTACGCTGCACCTCGCGCAATTCGTCTTGCAGCGAGCTACGCACGAGCGCGTCGACCGCGCCGAACGGTTCGTCCATCAGCAAGAGCGGCGGTTCGGCCGCCAGTGCCCGCGCGACGCCGACGCGCTGCGCTTCACCGCCGGAGAGTTTGCGCGGCATCCGGTGGCGGTACGCCTGCGGCTCGAGCCGGACGAGCTGCAGCAGTTCGTCGATGCGCGCGTCGATGCGCGCGCGTTGCCAGCCGAGCAATTCCGGAACGAGCGCAATGTTGCGCGCGACCGAGAGGTGCGGAAAGAGCCCAACCGCCTGAATCGCATAGCCGATCCTGCGGCGCAGCGCCTCCGGCGGAAGCTCGCGTACGTCGCGGCCGTCGATGCGGATCGTACCGGCGCTCGCTTCGACGAGCCGGTTGATCGAGCGGAGGAGCGTGCTCTTGCCGCAGCCTGATGGCCCGAGCAGCACGAGCAGCGTGCCCGGCTCGCAGGCGAGCGAAACGCCGTCGATCGCCGGCTGCTCGCGCCCGGGGTAGCGCACGACCAATTCCTCGATCTCGAGCCGTGCACCGCGTGCGCTCACGTGAAGCGATGCGCGGCAAGGAAGGCGGCCGCCACGGCGGCCGGATCGCGACCGCCGCCGTCGACCGCTTGGTTGAGGCCGCGCATCGTCGCGGTGGTGAGCAGCGGCGCGAGCGTGTCGAGCGCCGGCGCGACCGCGGGGTAACGCCGCAGGGTTGCGGCGCGGACGACCGGCGCGACGTGGTACTGCGGCCAAAAGTTTTTGTCGTCGTCGAGCACGACCAAATGGTCGGCGACGATCTGACCGTCGGTCGTAAATGCCACGACCACGTCGACGTCGCCCTGCAGCAGCGCCTGGTACTTCAAGCCGATGTCGAAGAGCCGCACGGATTTGAAGTGGAAGCCGCCGTACGCGCGCTGCAAGCCGGGTAGGCCGTCGGGCCGGCTGGTAAATTCTGGAATTGCGCCCAGGCGCAGCTGCGGTGCGGCGCGCGCGAGCTGGGAGAGCGTGTGCAGATCGTCGCGCGCCGCGAGCGCCTGCGTGGTCGCAAGCGCCTGCGAATCGTTCAGCGGCGCCGGCTCGAGCCAGATCAGATCCCACCGTTCGCGATAGAGCCGCCGGATCGTCGCCAGATCGCGCGCGGGGTCACCGCTCGGCGTGCGTTTGAGGATCGCGAAGAGTGCGGTCCCGGTGTATTCGGGATACAGATCGATGTCGCCGCGCACGAGCGCTTCCATCGCGACCTCGGTCCCGCCCAGATCGAGCCGGGTGCGGATCGTGAGGCCGCGCCCCGCAAGCGCCTGTGCGTAGAGCCGTCCCAGGATCAGTTCTTCGGTAAAGTTCTTCGAGCCGACCGCGATCGCGTTGGAACGGCCGCAGCCGGCGAGCGGCCCCGCCGCGACCGTCAGCGCGCTTGCGGCGAGCGCGAGCGCACGGCGGCGCGAAAGCGCGCTCACGCTTGTTGGCGCGCGAGCAAGCGCCGCTCGATCAGGCCGAGGGCGCCCTGCGTCAGCATCGCAAGCAACGCGACCGCGACCGCGCCTTGCAGCAAGAGACCCGTATCGTTTCCGGCGAGGCCGTTGAGGATCTCGTCGCCGAGGCCGCCGCCGCCGATGAAGGCCGCGAGCGTCGCGCTCGCCACGACCTCGACCGCCGCGATCCGAATGCCCGCGAATGCGAACGGCAGCGCCAGCGGCCAAGCGACGCGGCGCCGCACCTCGGCGGCGCTCATGCCGAGTCCGCGTGCGGCTTCGAGCGTCTCCGAGGGGACCGCACGCAGCGCCGCAT
>JBOHTX010000216.1:0-3654 GCA_050733855.1 Vulcanimicrobiaceae bacterium | reverse complement strand
CATCGCGTAGACGCTGCGGGAAAGGTACAGCATCGTCGTCCACAGGGCCGAACCGCTCGAGACGAGCACGGTCGCATCGAGCGCGAACGTCCAGGGACCGCCGCCGAGCCGCTGCGCGACGTAGCCGAGCGCATCGCTTTGGTTCGCGACGAAACCCGTCACCGAGCCGACGCGGAAGTAGGCGGCCATCGCTCCGATCAGGATCGCGGCGGTCACCAAGAGCCCAAGCAATCCGCCGCGACCCGCGGTCGCGTTCGAGCCGCGCGTTTCTTCCGAAGCCGAGGCCGAAACTTCCCAGCCGTCGGTCATCCAGATGCCGAGCACCATCGCGGCCGCGATCCCGCCGAGCCCCGGCAACAGGGCCGGCCGCGCCGCCGCCAGTGCCGCACTCGAGAAATGCTCGGGTGGGGCGTGGATCGCAAGCGCACAGAGGGCGCTCGCTGCCAGCACGAGCAGCTCGACGAGCAAGAAGAGCGCGGTGAGCAGCGCCGTCGGCCGCAGACCGAACCACAGGAGCGCGGTGCTCGCCGCAATCCAAAGCGTTCCGACGAGCGCGTCCCAGCGCGGATCGGTCGCGTGCGCGGGCGCAACGAGCGCTAAGGTGTAGACGGCGGCCGGCAAGGCGGTCGTCATGGTCGCAAAAAAATTCGAGAGCAAGAGGAGCCAAGCGGCGTAGCCGCCGCCGCGCGCACCGTACGCGCGCGCGATCCAGGAGTACGACGAACCCGCATCCGGGAAGCGGCGCGACAGGCGCGCGAACGTCAAGGCGACCAGCGTCATCACGCCGGTCAGCGCAACGAGCGCGGCGAGCGCGCGCGTGCCGGCCGCGGCGACCATCGGGCCCATCGTCGAGGCGAGGCTGTAGGCCGGCCCCATCGAGGCCGAGGACAGTATCCCGACATCGAGCAGACCGAGAACTCGCGGCAGCGCGCGCGGCCGCTTCAAGGCGCGGCCGGTGCCGCCAAGTCGACCACGCGCGGACGCAGCGCAAGGCGCGCGAGCAGAGCCTGGAACTTCGGATCCCGGCGTTCGGGTGCGCGCCCCAAGATCGCAGCCGCGAGTGCCTCGACGACGTTGGTCCCAAAGGAGCGTCCGGCGAACTCCGGGGTGGTGGTGACGACGCGCGCCACCCCGCGCTGCGCGAGTTCCTCGAGATCGTGCGCCGTCACGGTATTCGTCAGCACGAGCTTGCCGTCGAGCCGTTCCGGCATGAACTGGCGCAAGAAGTGGAAGTCGCCCGCGACGATCGCCGCTTCGTCGTAATACTGCGGGTATTTGGGCTGCGGCGCGCGGTCCTGCTTCTTGCCGGTCGGATAGAAGAACTGAAAGGGAAGTTTGCAGGCATCGGGCAGGTAGCGCGCCGCGAGCGCTTCGAACTCCGCCAGATCGCGGACCGGCTTATCGAGATCGAGCGCGAAGATGAAGTCGCCGAAGAGCATCTCGGCCCCGGCTTCGACCAACGCCTGCGCCATCCCGAAACGATCGAGCGCGCTGACCATCAGCACCTTGGTGCCGCGCAGCGGGACATGGAGTTCGTCGCGCACGAAGCCGATCGCGTCGCGTTCGAGCGTGTCCTTGAGTGCCGAACCGTCGACGACCGGCGTGCGAGCCGCCGCGGCCGCTAAGCGCAGCCCGTCGCGTAGCGCATAGCGGGTCGTGCCGACGTAGAGGTAGATGTCGATCCCGCCGAGGCCGATCGCCGCGACCTCGCCGTCGAGTTCGCGCACCAGGCGCAGCGCGCGCTCGAGCGACCCGTCGGTGCCGATCCGCTCGATCGCGAAATGCTCGCCGAGCACGTCGGCCTCGGCGCGATGGTCGCGCGAAGAGGAGCCGAGCGAGACCGAGACGACCCGCGGCACGCTGCGTTAGACCGCCGCCGCGCTACGCCGCTCGGCGGCGGCGCGCGTGCGCTCGAGATCGTCGGGGCCGAGCGTACGGCCGAACGCGCGCATCTCGGCGAGCGAAAAACCAGCCTTCCGTGCGAGCGCCTCGATCTCGCGGACCTTCCCTAGCTCGATCCCCCGTCCGAGCGTGAAGTGTTCGCGCCGCTCCTCGAGCGCGAGCACCATCGTCTCCGACATGCAGGCCAGCGCCGTCTGCGGCGGCAAGCCGAGGTCGAAGGGCTGCCCGGGCTCGCGCACCCGTTCGAGCGCGAAGCTGCCGGGAACGCGCAAGATGCCGCCCTCGACGACCAACACGTCGGGCCGCTCGCGCGCGACCCGCGGGCCGACGTCGTGCGGCAGCGAGAGTTCGCAGACGACGGCGCCCGCCTGCAGGTCCTCGGGTTCGATCAGCTCGCGGGTCGCGGTCGTCGCGGTCAACACCAAGCGGGCACGCCGGACCGCAGCGCGCAGATCGGTCGTGATCGAGCTCCGGCACGAAAAGCGTTCGCGCCGGCGCTCGTGAAGGGCGCGCAGGCGCGTCAAATTCGTTGCGACCAAGATCAGTTCGGCGACGTGCGGCGCGAGCAGCTCGACGCAGGCCGAGCCGATCGAACCGGTCGCGCCGATCACGACGGCCGTCTGCTCGCGCGTTTCGATGCCCATCTCCGCGGCGCCGCGCAGGAGGCTGCGCACGCCGGTCGCGATCGTGAGCGAATTGCCGGTCGTCACCGCGATCGGCGCGCGGCTCGCAAGCGTCCGCCCGGCATCGCCGACCACCCCGCTGAAGGCACCCAGACCGCAGACTTCCGCACCGAGTTCGGCACCGATCTCGATCGCGCGCGAAATCTTGGCGTAGACCCGCTCGCGCTCGAGGCGCAGCATCTGCTCCGGCATGTAGTTGGCGGCCACGAACCAGCCCTCGGTTTCCCGGCCGTCGGGCGTACGAATGCCGGTCGCGTGCGCGGCGGTGTAGGCCGGCATCCACTCCATGATCTTCTCGATCAGCGCCGGCCCCTTGCCGAGCGCACCCGGCTCGTAGCGCACGACGTCCTCGAACGACGTCGGGTGGATCACGAAGGCGAACTTCACGTCGGCGCTCTTCGGAGCGCACTGGGGCGTTCCTTACCTACTGACGCTCTAGGCCGCACCGGGAACGTCGAAGCGGCTGCGGCGGTGCGCAAGGATCCACTCCGCATTTTCGTCGAGCGCGGCCTCGCCGAGTTCGCGGAAGAGCTGCCGCAGGAGCTGCCGCTTTTCCTCCGGCGCCAGTTCCGAAGCGGCAGTCACATCGAATTTTCGGCCGGCATCCGAGAATAGACGCAGCATGTGGCGGTAACGGGTCGTCTCCATCTCGTAGCCGTGGATCTCTTCGAGCGCGGCGTGCCGCGCGATCCAGATCGCGGACACGGCAATCAGAAGCAAGAGGATCTCTTCGTCGATCGCACGGCTCTCCGGGAAGGTGAGGCGCTGCAAAAGCTCCTGCAGGTGCGCGAGCGGCTGCGAGCTTGCGGCCGGGCCGCTCCCGGCGGTCGGGACTTGGCGGTTCGCATCGTTCCGCGCGATCAGCAGCAAATACACGAACAGGACCGCCAGCAGCGCGAAGTTCGCGGCGATCAACCCTCGCTTCCAGCGGGAACTCTTGCGCAAGGCAGCGCCTTCGCTCGCGATGCGGGCCGCAAAGTACCCGACTTGCCCGGAGGCGTCGCCGGCCGAGCCGATCCACTGGTCGCGAATCGTCCGCAGGACTGTGAGTTCGTCGCCGGATTCGCTT
>JBOHTX010000215.1:0-3668 GCA_050733855.1 Vulcanimicrobiaceae bacterium | reverse complement strand
CCCGAGCGGCGGCCGGCCGCGCTCCGTGCCGAGCTTGCGGCCCTGGCCGCTCGGGCGATGCGCGCCGGGTCGTGGAGCGAGCTTCCCGGCACCGAAAGCTCGCACGACGTTTGCGCGCGCATCGAGGCCGCGCTCGGCGAGATCGCCCGACGGCATGCGGGCGAGCGGATCGCGATCGTCTCGCACGCGGGCACCATCAACGCATACCTGGCGAGCGTCCTCGGGATCGCGCGCGACTTCTTCTTCCCCACCGGCAACGCGTCGATCTCGCTCGTGCGGCTCGTGGGCGAAGAGCGGATCGTGCTGCGGCTCAACGATACCGCGCACCTCGAACGTGCGGCACTGCGGCATTGAGCGAGACGATCGCGGTCCGTCACGAAGAAGAACTGCCGCTCGAACGGCTCGAACCGTACCTGCGGGCGCAGCTCGCGGGCGCCGAGGGGCCGCTTTCGATCCGGCAGTTCGGCGGCGGCCACGCGAATCTGACCTACCTCCTGCGCTTCGGGGAGCGGGAGTTCGTGTTGCGCCGGCCGCCGCACGGGCCGCTCCCCGCCGGCGCTCACGATATGCAACGCGAATACCGGGTGCTTTCGCGCTTGCATCGCAGCTTCGCGCTCGCGCCGCGCGCATATCTGCTCTGCACCGATCCGGCGCTGATCGGTGCCGACTTCGTCGTGATGGAGCGCCGGACGGGGCTCGCGCTACGCGGCGAGCTTCCCGAGCCGCTCGCCGGCGATGGCGCGCTCCAACGCCGCCTCGGCAAGCGATTCGTCGAGACGCTCGTGCAGTTGCATGCCGTCGACTACCAGGCCGCCGAACTTGCAGATCTCGGCCGCCCGGAGGGCTACCTGCGGCGGCAAGTCGAGGGCTGGAGCGCTCGCTGGACGGCCGCAGACAGCCCCGAACGCCCGGAAGCAAGCGGCGTCATCGCGTGGCTTCTCCAACGCATGCCCGGCGAACGAGCGCCCGCGATCGTTCACAACGATTACAAGCTCGACAACGTTCTGGTCGCCCCCAATGATTTGGCGCGCGTGGTCGCCGTGCTCGATTGGGATATGTGCACGCTCGGCGATCCGCTCGCCGACCTCGGCTACCTGCTCGCGCTCTGGTCGCAAGCCGAGGACCCCACGAGTTGGTGGCTCGGCGCGATGCCGACCCGCGCTGGCGGCTTTCCCAGGCGCCGCGAACTGGTCGAGCGCTACGCCCGAAAGAGCGGTCGCGATTGCGCGGCGATCGGCTGGTATTACGTCTTCAACGTGTTCCGCTACGCCGTGATCGGACAACAGATTTACGTCCGCTTCCTGCGCGGCCAAACGCACGACGAACGCTTTGCGCACTTCGGCCGGCACGTGAGCGCCGGTATCGAGCGCGCCCACGCGCTGATCGGCGAGCCGCAACAGGGCCTCGGCTGAGCGATTGAACGTTCGTCGGTCGAGAGCGTGCCTTCCGGGTTGCGCGCACGAGCGGATCGCCGAGGTTGAGAAGCCCGACGCCGAAGGCGGGCGAGGTTGTCGTGCGCGTTGTCGCGGCGGGTACGAATCCCGGCGAAATCGCGATTCGCGAAGGACGCCTCAAGGACGTGACCGACTTTGCCGGACGGATCGATTCCGCCGGCGCCGGCACCGCGGCGTTCGCGCCGGGAGATCGGGTGCTCGGCTGGACGGCAGAGCGCGCCGCCGATGCTCGATTGGTTCTCTCCGTGCCTCGGAAAGCCGCTAGTCGCCGTCGTGACCGTCGCCGTGGCCGTGGCCGTGGTGGCCGCGATCGCCGTGACCGTGCCAGTCCTCGTCGTCACCGTGGCGCCAGTAGCCGTAGGCGTAGTGCCAGCCGTGGCCGTGCTGCCAGCGCCCGGGGACCCAGAACGCCCCGGGGAACGGCGGGCGGGCGTAGTAGCCGGGGTGCCACTCGTAGCGCCCTTCATCCCAGCGATACCAGCCGGGGACCCACACGAGATATGCGGCCGGCGGCGGCGGGATCGGCTCGTAGACCGGCACAGGCGGCCCGATTTGAATCGAGACGGCGACCTGCGCGCTCGCCGGTCCCGCGGTGCTCGCCAGCAGTGAGCCGAAGACGACCGCCGCGGCGATCCGTCCCAAACTTGGCCGTTCCATGTTCACTCCTCTCGGTGCTCGTGGCAGCGACCGCCGCCCCATGACCGTTATCGGCAAAACGCGGAGGGGGCGCCGAGTGTCGCGAACCCGACGAAGATCGTGAGGCCGCGCACGTGCAAGCGAGCGCCCTACCGTCAGCTCTCAAGCGTGGCCGTGACGGAGGCGCCTTGCGGACTGCCGAGCCCCGTGCATGCGTCCCAACCGGGGTCGGCGGCGTACGCGCCGTTGTTGCCGCTGACGATATCGCGAAAGATCTTCTCGCCTGCGCCGTAGAGCAACGCGTTGACGAAACCCGCATGCTTCCCCGAGGCGGCATTGGCGAGCCCGATCAGCGCGGCCCAGAGCGGCGCGGCCGCGCTCGTGCCGCCGACCACAAGCGGCGAGCCGTCGATCTGCACCGCGTAACCGAATTCGGGGTCGGCGCTCGCCGCGACGTCGGGGACCCCGCGACCCACGTGCGCGCCCGGATTGGCCGATGGTGGTACGCCGGCTTTCGCTTGCCACGTCGGCAGCGAAAAGACGTCGCTGACCCCGCCGCCGGTCGCGCCGCCGGAGGCGCCGTCGTTCCAGACCGTCTCGCTTGCGATCGCGCCGTTTGCGAGCACGAGCGAGGTCCCGCCGCAGGCGAGCACGTGCGGGCTCGAAGCGGGGAAGTCGGCGTGCGCGAGCCCGTCGCTCGCTCCGTCGCTCGAGCCGCCGTCACCGGCGGCGCAGGTTATCGTGACGCCGAGTAGCGCGCCGTCGGCGAGCGCGGTATCCATCGCGCTCAGCGTCTGCTGCGTATAATTCGATTCCGGCCCGCCCCAACTGATCGAAACGACGCTCGGCGCGTGCTGCGTATCGTGGATCGCGGCGCTGATCGCATCGAGAAATCCTCGATCGGTGTTGGGCCCGAAGTAGACGACGAGCGCCGCGCCGAGGGCGACCGTTCCGGCCACTTCGAGATCCAGTTGCACCTCGCCGTCGGCCGAATTCGGATCGCCGCTCGGAGCGTTGTTCGCGCCGTCGACCGAAACCGCGACCACGCTTGGAGCCGTCGCGCCGAGCGCTTTGAACGCAGCCGCAAGTTGCGCCGGATCGTACCCGCCGCCCAGCTCGACGAAGCCGATCGTCGCTCCGCTCGCGCTCGTCGCCGGGAAACCGTAGGCGCGCGCGACCCGCATCGGCGCATACGCCGTCGGCGAGGCGGTGCGCGCGATGCGCACTTGCGCGCGGGCCTGCTCCCGAGCATCGAAGCCGAAGACGCCGACGACCATCGGGTGGAGCGAAGCGGGCAGCGACAGCGTTCCCTCGCGTGCAAGATAGCTGCGGCCCTCGCGTTCGTAGCGCGCAAGTGTGGCGCCGAAAGCTTCCGCGAGCGCGCGCATCGAGCCGCGCGCGACCAGCCGGCGCCGCGCGAGGTCGATCTCGCCGACCTCGATCCCGGCCGCGCTCAGCCAACGCTGCATGGCCTCGGCGTCGCTCGGGAACGCCCCGAACTCGGCGGCGAAATCCTCGCGCGGGACGTACCGGCGGCGCCCCGGCGGCAGCAGCGCGAGGCGTGCGGCCGCTTCCTGC
>JBOHTX010000214.1:0-3670 GCA_050733855.1 Vulcanimicrobiaceae bacterium | reverse complement strand
GGACTTGAAACCCGGACGGACGATCCTGCGAGCGTGGACGGATTCCGACGTAGAGGCTGGGGTTGCGTTAAACGCGGATGAACGGGTCATGGAATTCTTCCCGTCCCCGTACGACGGCGCAATAGCGGAAGCGGGCGCAAAGCGACTGCGTGAACGTCTGCAAGATGACGGATACGGCCGCTGGGTACCCGAGATCAAAGGCGGCGCGGGCCGTACTGTCGTTTGCGTTCGAGAAGCTCGGCCGGGACGAAGTCGTTGCGTTGACCGCCGCGCGGAACGTTCGTTCGCAACGCGTCATGCAGTGCCTCGGCATGACGCACGATCCGCGCGAGGACTTCGAGCACCCTACTCTCGAAGACGGGCATGCGTTACGACCGCACGTCCTCTATCGTATTCGTACGAGCCTCACGTGACGGAATCGCTCGCGCGGCGCGATGGATAGAGTCGGGCGAGGTGCTTGGGGGCGACACCCACGTGGTACAGGCCGAGCATGAGCGCCCAGAGCGCGATGGTCCGCAGCGGCCTGCCGCGATAGCGTCGTGCCGAACTGCGTACGACGAGCGGGAGTCGGCGAAAGCTTGCGCGTCCGCCGCGCGCGAGCAGCTTGCGAACCAGGGCGTAGTCTTCCATGATCGGCTCGTCCGGAAAGCCGGCGACCGCCTCGAAGGCCGCACGGCGAACCCAGAGCGCGCTGTCGCCGAAGCAGACACCGAACGCGCGCTGCTGGAGCACGTACCACCAGGATAAGAACGCGCCGGTGCGGCCGTCGTCCGCGAAACGGAACGTGAAATTTCCGCAATCGACGCGCGGATCGAGCAGCACTGCGCGAATCGCGGCGAGCGCGCCCTGCGGCAGCGCCGTGTCGGCGTGCAGAAACAGGAGCGCCTCGCCGCGTGCGACGGCGGCGCCGGCATTCTGCTGCAAGCCGCGACTGCGCGGCGCCGGCACGACGCGCGCGCCGCAGCGCCTCGCGACGGCAAGCGTGTCGTCCTCGCTGCCGCCGTCGACCACGATCCACTCGTGGGACCCCGCGTCCTGCGCAAGCTCGGCCGCCCGCAGCGGAAGCGTCTGCGCTTCGTTGAAGGCCGGAGTCACGACCGAGATCATCATCGCAAGGGAACCAACCGCATGAACGGCAGCCCGACCGCAATCCCGCTCGTGCGCGCCGAGGATGCGCCGCTCCTGGTGCGGCGGCATTTCGCGGGCGGCGACCCCGGACGGCTGATCGCGGCGCTCGCGCACGTGCCCGAACTCCTCGAGGCGGCGCTCCCGTTCATCGGGGTCGTGTACGGGCCGAGCGCGCTTGCGGAGCGGCTCAAGGAGCTCGTCGTGCTGCGCGTCTCGGCGCTCGGCGGCTGCCGCTACTGCACCGCTGCGCACGAGACGCTCGCCGCGCAAGCCGGACTGAGCGACGACGAGCGCACCGCACTACGGATGCGCGACGCTGCCGCGCCACCGACGTTCGACGCCCGCGAGCGCGCCGCGTTTACCTTCGCCTCGAATTTCGATGCGCATCCGGAACGGTCGCTCGAGCCCTTGCTCGCGCACTTTGCCGCTCACGAGATCGTCGAACTCGGCGTGCTCGCGGGGACCACGGTCTTTCTCAACCGCTTTTGCACCGCGATGGCGCTCGCGTGACCCCGGGACGCCTCTGGTTTTACACCAACTACCACTGCAACCTCGCGTGCCGCTACTGTTTGACCGAGTCGCGTCCCGATGCCCCGCGGCGCCTGCTCGACGCCTCGACGATCGACGCGCTCGCGGGCGAAGCCGTCGCGCTCGGGTTCACCTCGTTCGGCGTCACCGGCGGCGAACCGTTTCTGCGTCCCGATATTCCGGCGATTCTCGAATCGCTCGGGCGCCGCGCGCCGACGGTCGTGCTGACCAACGGGACGCTCTTCGGCGAGCGCGCGCTCGCGCAGCTCCGCCCGCTCGCGGCCCTTCCCATCGCGCTGCAGGTTTCGCTCGACAGCGCCGACGCCGCGCGCAACGACGCCTCGCGCGCGAGCGGGAATTTCGCTTCGGTGGTCGGCGCGATTCCGCGCTTGCGTGCGGCGGGTCTCGCGGTGCGGATCGGCTCGACCGTCGAGGGCGGCGACTCGGACGATCTCGAGCGCCTGTGCGCGCTGCACCGCGCGCTCGGCATCTCCGATGACGACCACGTCGTGCGCCCGGTCATCCGTCGCGGCCGGGCGCGGGCAGCGGGGCTCGGCGTCGAGGTTGCCCTCGAGGATATGCCTGCCGAACTCACAATCGCGGCCGAGGGCGCCTACTGGAGCCCGGCCGCGCCGACGGTGCGCGCGGGGCGGCTCGACACCGATTTCTTGCTGACGCGGACGATTCGGCCGCTCGCTCTGCCCTTGGCGGCGATGCAACGCTTTGCTGCAAGCGAACCGCTGCACGAGCCGACCGGGCGGGTTACGTGAGCGTGAGCGCTCGCGTCCGGTCGGACGCGCAGAGGACCGCTCGAGTCGCCGGCGCGTCGTCGCCGCGGACGAGCGCCGGCTCGCCTCCGCACAGTTCGCGCCGCAAGCGCTCGAGGGCCGCCGGTCCGTCGACATCGTACCATTCGGGCAACACGACGTGCGAAAGCCCCTGGGCGGCGATCCGCTCGAGCGTCTGCGCCGCGACCTGCGGGCCACTCCAGCCGATCCTCGCGAAGAGCGCGAGATGCGCGCTCTCGTTCCGTCCGACGCCACGCAGCGCGAGCGCATAGTAGCCGCCGTCGCTCGCCGGCCCGAGCGCAACGTCGGTGCCTTCGGCGAGCGCGGCAAACGCGGCCAGGACGTAGGCGAGCGGCAACGTCGGCGCATCCGCTCCGAGAAAGCAGAGCTGCTCGTGGGCGGCGTTCGCGAGCGCACGGTCTGCGCAGGTCAGTCGTTCGCCAAGGTCGCCACCGGATTGCGGCTGCAGATGCACGCGGTCACCGACGAGGGCCCGCACCGCATCGCCGCAGCCGCCCGGCGCGTAGAAGACGTACGGCACGGCGGCGAGCGCGTCGGCTGCACGCACCAGCGCCGCCGAGCAATCGCGCAAGAACGCTTCGGCCAGCGCCGCGGCGCCGTGCGGTGAGAGCGGGGGCACGAGTCGCGTCTTCACCTCGCCCGCGCGCGGCAGCTTCGCGAACAGCGCGAGCGCATTCACGGCGGCCGTCCGCGAAAGCCGAAGGCCAAGCGAATCAGCGCAACCAGCGGCCGCGAAAGCAGTCGCAGATACCACTGGTCGGCGGCACGCTGCAGCGCGAGCGCGTAGGTGGGATACGGGTGCACGGTCGTCGCGAGGCGTGCGACCGCGAGCTTCGCGCGAATCGCAAGCGCCAGTTCCCCGCACAGCTCGCCGGCGCGCGCTCCGAGCACCGAAGCGCCGAGAATAGGCCCCCGCCCGGAGACGAAGAGCTTGACTTCGCCCGTGGTCGCGCCGTCGACGAGCGCGCGATCGAGCTTCGCGTACGGGAACCGGTAGACGGCGTAGCGTTGCCCACGCGCGCGCAGCGCGCCCTCCGTCGCGCCGGCATGCGCGAGTTCGGGATCGGTGAAGGTACACCACGGCAGGGTCGCGCGTTCGTAGCGGCCGGGCAGGTGCAGGAGCGCCGCCGCGACCGCGACTTTGGCCGCCGCCTCGCAGCCGTGGGTGAAGTACGGCGGCCCCGTCGCGTCGCCGACCGCGAAGA
>JBOHTX010000213.1:0-3677 GCA_050733855.1 Vulcanimicrobiaceae bacterium | reverse complement strand
AGAGGCCGGCTTCGCAGTCCGCATCGTCCACGACGCCCCGGCGGTCTCGCCCGAGCAAATCGTCGCCGCACGCGCCGAGGACCCAGGCGGATACCGTTCGTTTGCGGCCTTTGCAAGCGCTTGGGAAGCGCAGCCGCGGCAGCCCTCGACGGTCGCGTTACGGTTCGCCGCCCACGACGTGGTCGGCGAAGCGCCGCCCCAGGCGCGCGGCGAGTGCAACGGCGTGCCCTCGAGCGAAGGGACGGCGCTCGCCGCCTTCGAGCGTTATCTCGAACGGGCCGCGCTCGGCTATCTGGCGGCGCGGCGGGTCCCCTCGGCCGGTGCGACGGCGCACCTCGCTGCCCCGCTCTCGCACGGGGTGCTCTCCGCGCGGCGCGTGCTCGAACGGCTCGAGCAGCGCGCCGGGGACCGCTTCTTGCTCGCCGAGGAGCGGCTCTCGCTGCGGGCTTTGCGCGAATCGCTCGTGCGGCGCGATTTTTTTCTGCAGCTCGCCTGGTGCTTCGAACGTGAGCCCGATGCGGTCCTGGTCGCGGCAATGCGCGATTTTCGGTGGGCCCGTTCGCACCCGGCACTCGCGGCTTGGCGTGAAGGCCGGACCGGGATTCCGCTGGTCGATGCGGGCATGCGCGAACTGCGCGCGAGCGGCTGGATGCACCCGCGCATTCGGGCGGTCGTCGCCTCGTTCTTGTGCTTCGATATGGGCCTCGACTGGCGGATCGGCCGCGATGCATGGGAAGCGGAGCTCATCGAAGACGAGCCCGCGCTGGCGAGCGGAAACTGGCAGTGGATCGCGGGGATCGGCGCCGACCCCGTGCGCCTGCCGCGCATCTACAATCCCTGGAAGCAAGCGCGCATCCACGATCCTGAAGGAAAATACGTTCGCCGCTGGATTCCCGAACTCGCCGAACGTCCGCTTGGGGACCGCTTCGACCTGCGCGCTGCAGCGGTCGCGCAATTGCGCCTGCAGCTTTTCGAAGATACGTATCCGGCGCCCCTCGTCGACCACGACCGCGCGGCTCGCGCGTTCTTACGCCGCTACGGGGAGCACCTGCGCAGGCCGGGCTAGGGATGTCTGCCGGGCTACCGCGTGGAGGCGACCCGGGAATCGTCGTCGTGTTCGTCGAGCCAGTCGCTCACCAGCGGGACGCGCACTTCGCTGCCGTGCCAGACCGAGAAGCCGTAGTAGACGACCGCGGCCACCCAGATCGGCGCGAGCAGCGCGGCCAGCGGCCAGGCCGAGAGCCCGATGATCGGCAAGTGCGCGACGATCGCGAGGCCGAGCCACAGGCCGACCGTCCCGAAGTTGAGCCCGAGTGCCTGCAGCGCGTGCCGGCGCACGGCCGGGGAACGCTTGGGGTTGAGCAGCGCGAGCGCCGCCAGCGGCCAGAACGGATATCCAAGCGCGAGCAACGCGCGCGTCTCCGGCGAGACCGCCGCGAGCGTTCCTTGCTCGACGACCCGGACCCGTGCGCCTGGCGGAGAGGGCGGAGGGGGCGGGGGCGGCGGCGGGTAGGAAGGCCCGACCCCGCCGCTGATCCCGCTACGCGCCGCGCTTGCGGCACGGAGACGCTCGTCCAGGCGGCAGCCCGGGCACAGCCCCCGCTCGTCGCGGCAGGTCGCGCAGATCGTCCGGCGGCAGGCCCCGCAGGCGGCGACTGACGGAACGGCGTTATGATAGAAACAATCCACGAAACGAACTCCGGGGCGGCGAACCTGTTCTGCCATACCCACGAGTGCACGCGAGGTTTCAGGCTGATCCGACCGATGCTTTCGCAGGCCCGCAAGGCGGTGATCGCCCGGCTGCTCGCCGAGGCGAAGCCGTATTACCCGCGTCTGATCCTGTCGCTCTTCCTCGGCGCGCTGGCGGGGCTCGGCCCGCTCTCGTATACCGAGGCCTTCAAGCTCGTCATCGAGCACGTCGTCAGCGGCCCGCATCCCGACGAACGCCTGATCCTGCCGATCGTGGGCGTGGTCTTCCTGATCAACGTCCTCTCCAACGCCGCCTCGTACGGGCAAGGCTATCTGACCGCTTGGAGCGGCCAGCGCCTGATCGCCTCGTTGCGGGTGCGGATGTTTGCGCGGATTCTGCACCTGCCGCTCGGCGAATTCGACCGTTGGCGCCCGGGCGAGATCCTCTCGCGCTTCAGCAACGATCTCGGCCTGATGACCGATGCCGCCAGCATCGCGCTGCCGCAGATCGTGCAGACGACGATTACCTTCGTCGGGGCGCTCGCGGTCATGTTCTGGCGCGACTGGCGTCTGACGATCGCACTCTTCATCTTCGCACCGATCGTCAACTACGCGGTTGCGGTCTTCACCAGGCTGATCTCCGAAAACACCCGTCGCGCGCAGGAGCGGATCGCCGATCTTTCCGCAAATCTGGCGGAAGTGCTGGCCGGCGCACGGATCGTCAAGGCCTTCGGGCGCGAGGATTTCGAGATCGAACGCTTCCGCCAGAGCAACGACGGCTACTTCGGCGCCTACATGAAGCTCACGCAACTCGGCCAAACCCAGACGCCGGTCGTGGCGACCATCATCTCGGTCGCGCTGCTCTCGATCTTCGCCTTCTCCGCCCACGAGATCGCGGTCGGCCGGATGGACGTCGGCGACGCCTTCCAATACTGGACGGCGGTGGTGCTCGCGATCAATCCGATCAACCGCTTCGCAAGCTACATCGGCGACCTCTCGAAGGGGCTGGTCGGCGCCTCGCGCGTCTTCGAGTTTCTCGATCTGCCGATCGAGCCGCCCGATGCGCCCAACGCCGTCGCGCCGCACCCGATCGCCGGCCGGATCGAATTCGAAAGCGTCACCTTTGCCTACGACGGCCACCCCGTCCCGGCCGTGCGGGATCTCTCCGCTTCGATCGAAGCCGGCGAGATCGTTGCGCTCGTCGGTCCGTCGGGTGCCGGCAAGACGACGATCGTCAACCTCGTGCCCCGCTTCTACGAACCGCAGCGCGGCCGCATCACGCTCGATGCGATCGAACTGCCGCGCGTTCGCCGCGGCGCCCTGCGTGCGGCGATCGCGATCGTGCCGCAGGACCCGCTACTCTTCAGCGGTTCGGTCGCCGAGAACATCCGCTACGGCCGCCTCGATGCGACCCGCGACGAGATCGAACGCGCGGCCCGCGAGGCCAACGCCGAGGAGTTCGTGCTCGATCTGCCGCGCGGCTACGATACGCCGGTCGGCGAGCGCGGCATCCGCCTCTCGGGCGGTCAGCGCCAGCGGATCGCGATCGCGCGTGCGGTCCTGCGCGACCCGCGCATCCTGATCCTCGACGAAGCGACCAGCGCCCTCGATAGCCACTCGGAGCAGATGATCGAAGCGGCCCTGGACCGCATCTTGCCGGGCCGTACCACGCTGATCATCGCGCACCGCCTTTCGACGATCCGCCGGGCCAACAAAATCTTCTTCATCGAAGGCGGCCGAGTCGTCGAGACCGGAAGCCACGACGATCTGCTCGCGCGAGACGGCGCCTACGCCCGCCTCCACCGGGCGCAGTTTGCGAGCTAGCTCCCGTCCCGAGGAGCGGGGCGACGAACCGCACGCCCTCGTGCGGCTTTCAACCGAGGAGCGGGGCGACGAACCGCACGCCCTCGTGCGGCTTTCAAGCGAGGAGCGGGGCGACGAACCGCACGCCCTCGTGCGGCTTTCAAGCGAGGAGCGGGGCGACGAAC
>JBOHTX010000212.1:0-3701 GCA_050733855.1 Vulcanimicrobiaceae bacterium | reverse complement strand
AGCCGACGCAGCGCCGTAGTGCGCCGCGGCGGCGACGGGCGACGAGGCGAGCAGTTCGGCGCGCGCGGCGATCAGGTCGTTGCACGCCGCGCCAAGCGGAAACGAGACGCCGCGCGTCGCCTCGCGTGCCTCGGAAAGCAACCGTGACGCATCGTCGCGCAAACCGCTTTCCGCCGCGAGGATGGCGGCGTTGCGCAGCACGTTGGCGACGCCGATCGGCTTGTTGAGAGCGCGCGAGATTTCCAATGCGGCGGCTACGCTGCGCTGTAGCGCGATTCCATCGTAGCGCCAGGCGGCCGCGTGGGCCCGGCGCTGGTGCGCGATCGCCTCTAATTCGCGGTCGCCGATTTCGCATGCGAGCGCCAGCAGTTCGTCGGCGGCATGGGACATCGCTTCGTATTCGTAGAGATCGGCGTACGCGCGGGTCACCGCGCGTAGCGCAAGGCCGCGCGCGTAGGGCGTGCCGACGGCAGCGGCGAGTTCGCAGGCGAGCGTCATCCGTTCGCGCAAGGCGTCAGCTTCGGCGCGGCGACCGTCGCATTCCATCACGTCCTCAAGCACCCGCAGGGCCGCCTCCGCGCGCTCTCCCGCGAGAGCGTCCTCCAGCGCCTGCGCGAGCGCGGCGGAGGCGCCGCTCAGATCGGCGGCATCGAGCGCCAGGCCACCCTCGCGCTGTCGTGCCGCCGCCAGAAAGTAGTTCGACAGGCCGGCAAACGACCGCAATCGTTCGAGCAATGCGACGGCCTGCGCGCGGTCGGCGCCCAAGCGCGCCAGGCTGAACTGGCGGCACAGCACGTCGACCCGAAGGGCGTCGTCATCGAGCGCTTCGGCGCTCTTTTCGAGCGCTGCGAGATCGCGGCGTAATGCAGGGTGTTTCCCGCAACGACGGTCGACGTCGGCGATAACTTCAAGGAGATCATGACGTACGTGGGGATCCTTCGCGTCGGCGAGCGCCTCGGCAGCGAGCGCGCGTGCTTCAGTGTTCGCGAGCAGCGCGTAGGCGTGCCGCGCGGCAATGGCCGCGTAGCGCGCGGCGCCCTCGAGTTCGCCGCCGAGCCGGTAGTGGCGAGCCACTGTCGCTGCACGCTCGGGCGCTACTTCCTCGCGTGCGGTCAAGCCGGCTGCTGCCCGCAGGTGCAGGCGCCTGCGCTGGGTTGGTTCGAGTCCCGCGTACGCGCTCGCGGCAAGCAGATGATGGGTGAACGCGTAGCGCGAATGCCGGCCGTCGACCTCGCGCACGACGCGCCGTTCCAGCAGCGCTTCGAGGTTGACGAGCGTATCTGCCTCGCTCCAGCCGCCGAGCGCGCAGAGTAGGTCGACGTCGAACGCATCGCCCACAACGGCCGCGGCTCGAGCACAGGCAAGCACCGGCGGCGAGAGGCGTTCGATCCGCTCCCGCAGCGTCGCTTGCATGCCGGCCGTGGGGGCCGGCATGTGCCCGTCGTCGGCGTTCCGCAGCAGCTCGACGACGAACAGCGGATTGCCTTCGGTAATACGATAGGCGGATGTTGCGTCGAGTGCGCGGCGTGGTTGCGGCACGTATTCGGCGCACAGGCGCGCTACGTCGTCGGCGCCTAAGCGTCCGAGCGGCAGCGACTGCGCAAGACCACGTGCAAGCAAACGACGGCGCGCCGCGCGCAGCGGGTGGCCCTGCGTCGTCTCTCCCTCGCGAAACGTCGCCAGCACCAGCAGCGGCAGCGTCGCGATCGTGGGCGCAAGCGCTTCGAGCAGGTCGACGCTCGTCTGACCCGCCCAGTGCATATCCTCGAGCACCAGGACCGCCGGCGCACCGCGCGTGTGCTCGGCGAGCAGGCGCGCAAAGGGAACCTCGAGCGGTTCGTGCGCCCCAAGCGCGACCATCGGCCGCGTGCCGAGCGCGTTTGTGAGCGCTTCGTACGGCGCGCTTTCCGGCCGGCGCGTCGCGCCTTCGTGCACGATCGCGCCCTGTACGCACGCCCACGCGCAAGCGTCGGCGACCAAACGTGATTTTCCGATTCCGGCCTCGCCGCTGACGAAGACGATGCCGCCAAAGCCTCGCGCCGCCCGCGTCCAGGCGGTTTCGAGCGCCTCGCGTTCGCGCTCGCGGGCGACCAGGGGCGTCCGTTCGGCTCGCACTCGCGGCGCTTCTTCCTGCCGCAATCGCTCGGCAAGCGCTGCAGTCTCGGGTAGCGGCGCAAGCTCCATGTCGGCGTTCAAGCGCTGCTTGAATTCGTCGTACGCGCGCAAGGCGCCGGCACGGTCACCCGCGTCGGCGTGCAGCATCATCTGCAAGCGCAGCGCATCTTCGCGCCACGGTTCGAACTCGACGAACCTCCGCGCATAGGCCAGCGCCGCCGCGAGGTCGCGATGAGCGCGCCGGGAAACGGCGAGTCGCCACAACGCCTCCGACTGTTGCGCGCGCAGCCGCTCGCGCGGTCCGACGACCCAGTCGTCGTACCAGTCGGCCAGGAGATCGCCGCGATAGAGCTCGACGGCCTGCGCAAGGGTCGCATCGTCGCTCAGCAGACGCCGGTACCGCTCGACATCGGTCGTCCCGGCGGCATGATTCCAGCCGATGGTATGTTGATCTTCGAGCAGCCACGGCCGTTCCGGCGCCTCGGGCAGCAGGCGGTGGAGGTGGTAAAGATAGCGCCGCACGTTGGCACGCCCGCGCGGCTCGCTCTCGTCGGGCCACAGCGCCGCCGCGACGGCGACTCGGGAAAGGGGCTGCGGCGAAAGCGCGAGGTACGCGAGCAGCACGAAGGTTTTGGCCGGCGCGCGATACGCGCGCGGAGCACCGGGCAGACAGAACCTGGCGTTGCCGAAAAGCGCTACCGCAACGCGCTCCCCTCTCTTCATAGCGGGCGACCACTTGGTTCCAGCTCTAGGGAATCGTCACCTCGACCGGCGGTGACGGCGCACCGGTCGCGCCGCCGCGACCGCGGTAGTAGATGCGGTAGCTCACGACGCTCTTGCCCGGTGGCGCGGCATCGACGGCAAACGTGCCGCTGTAGGGGGAAGCGAGGTCGAGCCACGGACCGCGGCTGCCGACGCGCCGCTGCACCACGGTCTGCGCACCGGGCGGCGCAAGGGCGAAGGTGAGCGTGACTCGGCGGAACGGCGCCGACGCGAGCTGCAGGTGCGGGGGAGCCGCCGCTACCAGCGCAACCGCCGCGACGCGCACGACGACGGGGTCGCTCGGATCGCTACGGTTGCCGGCGCGATCGAGCGCGTAGAGCCGGTACCAGTAGGTGGCTCCGGCGCGCACGAAGCGGTCGGTGTAGCTGCGCGCGTCACCGGGAAGCGGTTCGCCGAGCACGACGCCAACGTCGCGCAGGGCCCCGCTGCGGGTCACGATGAAGCGCGCGCTCGCACTTGCCGGAGTGCCGGGAATAAACGCGAGTGTGGCGACGCCGCCGCGGCCGCTCGCCGCACGAATGCGCGGCGCCGGCGGCAACGTCACTTGCACGAGGGTCACGGAGACCTCGTTACTCGGCGGGCCGATGCGACTGTCGAAGCCGACCGTCCGCACGCGGTACGCTAACGCGCCGTACGTGCGGTAGATCTGATCGTCGTAGCGCGGCACGGGGTTTGGTCGCGCGTTCAAATCGGCCCAGCGCGTCTCGCCGGCGGCGCGCCGCTCGACGAGGTAGCCGGCAACGCGTCCGCTCGCCGGCCGCCACGTCAAACGCACGCGGCTCCGGCCGGCGTCGGCCCGCAGA
>JBOHTX010000211.1:0-3724 GCA_050733855.1 Vulcanimicrobiaceae bacterium | reverse complement strand
CGCTTGCGCGCCATCCGCGCGTGCGCTTCGACGACGAGCCGGCGCGCCGCCGTCACCCAAGCGAGTTGCCGGCGTTCCGGATCGACCTGCGAGGACTCGACCTGCGGGCGCGGCGCGACGGCGCGGGTTTCGTCCCCGCCTTTGCGACGCTCGACGGCGAGACCGTAGCGGCGGCCGGGGCAGTCGTTCTCGAAGGGCCGCCGGCGTGGTTCGCGACCGCGCAGGGTGCCTACCTCGTCGAAGGCCGTTTCGATGCGCGCAAGGCGCTGGCGGCGGCGCGGCGCAGCAACGGCGCGGTCCCCGCTTCGCTTTCGCCGCGCGCGATCGTGCGGGTCGCACCGTTCCTCGCTCCGCACGACCGCGAGACCCTTGGGATCGAAGAGGCCCGTGAACCGTCGGCAGCGCTACGCCTTTCGTGGCGCGGCGGGGCGCTGCTCGCGAGCGTCGCCTTCGTCGACGCACACAGCGGCGCGCAAGCACCCTATTCGCCGCTCGGTGCGGTCGCGCCGCTCGGCGGGCGCTTCATCCACTTTTCCGCGCAGGCCGCGAGCGCCGTGCGCGCCCGTTTGATCGAGGCCGGCTTCGTGCCGCGCGAAGCGGCCGGCTTTGCCTTGCACGGCGACGAACGCGCGGCCCGTTTCGTGCGCGAAGTCCTGCCGGGCTGGGACGATCTCGACGTAACGTTGGACGAAGCGCTCGATGCGCTGGCACGCGACCGCGCGGTGGTCGATCTCAGCATCTCTGCGCAGCGCAGCCGCGATGGCGATTGGTTCGAGCTCGACGTCGCGGTCTTCGTCCCCGGTTCGAGCGAACCGCTCTCGCACAAAGAGCTGGCCGCGCTGCTGGCAACCAGCGGCCGTTTCGCCGACGTGCGCGGCCGCTTGATCGACGTCGGGTCGTTGCGCGAGCGCGACGTCCTGCTGGGCGAGCTTGCCGAGCGTCGCCGCAGCGGCCTCGCCGCCTTGCTGGCCCTGCGCGACGAACTGCACGAGAGCTTCGCGCGGGTCGCGCTGCCCGAGGAAATCGAACGGATGCGCGAGCGTTTGCGCGCCTTCGCGGGGATCCCCACGGTCGAATCGCCGCAATTGCGCGACGGCGCGCTGCGCGGCTACCAGCGGCGCGGACTCGATTTCCTGGCGTATCTGGCGGAATTCGGCTTCGGCGGGGTGTTGGCCGACGAGATGGGCCTCGGCAAGACGATCCAAGTCCTAAGCTACCTGCTGTGGCGCAAGCAACGCGACGGCGCGGCGCCCTCGCTCGTGATCGCGCCGACCTCGGTCACCCACACCTGGGAACATGAGATCGCCCGTTTTGCGCCCGATCTGCGGACCTTGCGGCTGCACTCCGGCGCCGAACGCGCCGCGCGCTACGACGAGGTACCGCAGGCCGATGTGGTGGTCACCTCGTACGCGCTGGCCCGCCTCGATGCCGAGCGCTTGGCGCAGACGCACTTTCGCACGCTGATCCTCGACGAGGCGCAGAACGCGAAGAATCCCTCTTCGCAGATCGCGCGCGTCGTACGGAGCCTGCGCGCCGACGGACGCCTGGCGCTGACCGGAACGCCCGTCGAAAACTCGCTGCGCGACCTGTGGGCGATCTTTGCGTTCGTCGAACCGGGACTGCTGGGCAGCGAAGGCTCGTTCCGGCGGCGCTTCGAGCTGCCGATCGCCGACGGCAACGAGCAGGCGGTCCGCTCGCTACGCTCGCGCCTCGAACCCTTCGTTCTGCGGCGCACGAAAGAAGACGTTGCGCCGGAGCTGCCGGCGCGGACCGAAGTCGATCTCGAATGCGAGCTGTCCCCGCTCCAGCAGCGGCTCTATCGCGGCGTGGCCGAAGCGGCCCGGCGCGAACTCTTCGCGATGGTCGACGAGCGCGGGATCGAGAAGGCAACGATCCACGTGCTGGCGGCGCTGACCCGCTTGCGGCAAATCTGTGCGCACCCCGGCTTGCTCTTCGAGGAATATCGCGACGACCCCGAAGCGAGCGCGAAGTTCGAAGCTTTCTTGGAGACCGTCGAGGAAGTGCTCTCCGGCGGCCACCGCTTGCTCGTCTTCAGCGCGTTCGCGGCCATGCTGCGCATCATGCGCGGTGCGCTCGACCGGCGCGGAATCGGCTACGGATACCTGGACGGCAGCACCAAAGATCGCGAGCGGCGCGGCGAGGTCGAGCGCTTCATGCGCGCGGACGGGCCGCCCCTCTTCCTGTGTTCCCTCAAGGCCGGCGGGGTCGGGCTGACGCTGACCGCAGCCGATTACGTGATCCTGTACGATCCGTGGTGGAATCCGGCGGTCGAGCGGCAGGCAATCGACCGGACCCACCGGATCGGCCAGCACCGTGCGGTGACCGCCTACCGCCTGATCGCGGCCGGGACCGTCGAGGAGAAGATCCGCGGGCTCGCCGAGCGCAAGGCAGAACTTTCTCGCAGTGTGATAAAGGCGGACGGTGCGCTTGCGAAAGCCTTGACCCGTAAGGATTTGGAGTTACTGTTCGCCGATCCGTCGTAGCGTATATCCATCGAAAGGATGATGGGCCCCGGGAGGAGGCGATTGCTTAAGGAGAGATAATCTTGCCGGAAAGTCTTGCCGGGAGCAGAGGTTCCATTACTCGCGGCATCCGACGAAGGCTACTCCGCAGCGTGCGGCAGCGAGTCTCCGCCAAGTCATCGGGGGACATCCGAGTCCCGGTGCGAGTGCGGTCCCTCGAGAACGGTAGCGCTTCGCACGGTATCCGCGTTGGGTCAGAACCCTCTGCACGCTGGCAAAGCAAACTCTGGCTTCGGAATCTCGAAAGGAGATGACGTTGAGGAGCACCTCGATCTCTCTCGTCGCGGCGCTCGTGCTCGCATGCACGCTGCCGGCACTGGCCGATCCGTCTTCCGCAACCACGAATTCCGCGACGAACACAACCTCGAATTCCGCCACGAACGCAACCAAAGTGGCGCAATCGAGCGACCAGGCGCCGGCACCGAAAAAGGCCGATCCGCCGCCCCTCGGTGGGCACCTGCCGATCGTCGACCTCACCGAGGCGATCGATTTCTCCGCGCCCGGCGCCACGCCGGACTTTCCGCCTTCGAAAAATCTCACGGGACCCGGTCTCGGCGGCGTGCTGAGCGGCGTCACCGATCTCGGCGGTACGATCACGATCCCGCTCTTCAAGGGCGTGAGCGCCTCCTACGACCGCCAGAACGGCGGCCTCATCCACTCGACCTTCGCGTACCGCCCGGTCTTCGGAACGGGCGGATTGAGCCAAAATCGCTTTCAGGAAGTCTTCCGGCTCGACGCCGGGCTCGGACACGGCCTCGGGTTCGAGGTCGGGACCTGGCACAATTGGTTCCTGTGCTGCCCGTTCAACGTGCTCGATACGCACCTCGTTTACGCGCAGCTCGCCTACACGACCCCGCCGATCGCGTTCCTGCACAACACGACCCTGACGTTCGTCGAGCGCGGCGCTCGGTCGCACCACACCGGCTCGCAGGACCCGGGCGGCGTTGCCTCCGGGCTCGATATCCGGAAGGACTTCTACGGGAGCGACCAGATCCTCGTCACCAATACCGGCTTCGGCCCGAAGTTCACCGCGACCGGCGTCTTCTACAACGGCGACTACGACATGTTCGAGCAGGAGCCGTTCCCGTTCCGCTTCAACATCTTCGAAGCGATCGGCACCTATTCGATCAATCCGGAACTTTCGCTGCAAGAAGGTTGGGCCAATCTCTGGCAGCAGAACC
>JBOHTX010000210.1:0-3807 GCA_050733855.1 Vulcanimicrobiaceae bacterium | reverse complement strand
CGGCTGGCCGGCGAAATCGCGCGCGCGATCCGCCCGCGCCTCGGCGGCCTGCCGCACCTCGACGACGAGACGCTGCTCGACGAACTGGCCCGCCGCACGCAGGCGCCGGCGTGATCCGCTAGCGTCCCTTTGGGCGCAAGCGCCGCGTAAAATCCTGCGCGAGGGAGAGCACGGTGCGCTTGCGTTCTTCGTAGATGGCGCCGGCTTGGGCGGCCGTCATGTGGTGGCCGTGCTCGTAGAAGAAGCCGACGCCCTCGCCGACGACGATCGTGCCGGCGTAGGCGATCGCAGCTTTGATCGCGATCCCGGCGACCGGTACGAAGCCCGAGAGTTCGCGCGCGAGCGCGCGCCAGCCGAGCCCGCCGCCGACGATCGGGAGCATCTCCCAGATGCGCGCGAGGTCCGGATCGTGACCGTAGGCGGCCCCGATCTGCATCATTAAAACGAGTTGGATCCCGGTGATCGCGACCATGTCGCCGGCACTGGTCATCGGCCCGAGTGCAAGGCCCAGGATCGGGAGCGATTCGACGGCGGCGCTGGCGCCCGCGATCTTGAGTGCGGCACTCGCGGCATCGCGCGTGAGCTTGGCGGCGACCGCCTCGCGCAGGACCGGCAGGCGCCGGCCGACCGCGACCTCGGTTCCGTTGCAGCGCTCGATCAGATGCGGAAAGAACCGTCCGCGCAGCGGCTCGCGCTCGATGGCGGGCACGACATAGGTTGCGATCTCGCGTGCCGATGGCGCAACCAGCGGCGCAGCCGCCTCGGCCGCGCCGAGCGGATCGACGACGAGTGCGAAGATCGGAACGCCGAGCGCTTGCACGAGATCGAGCCGGGCTCCGGCGAGATCGCCCGGATAGCCGAGAAAGATGGCCGCGCGAACGTCGGGTCCCGGTACCAGTCGCCGTCCGAACGGATCGATCGTTTCGAGGGTCGAGGCCGCGTCGCCGGGCGCGTTGTCCACATCGGAGCCTCGCAGCAGCAAGCGGCGCAAGGCCGCGACCAGTCCCGGATCACCGCACAGCAAGAAGCGAAACGGGCGGCGCGCCTGCACGCCGACGTCGCCCGAGCCGACCCGGCTGCGCACGAGCCCCAGGAGGTCGGATGCGCGGAGCCCGGCAGCGGAGAAGGCGGCCGAGCGCGGCACCCTAGACGTGGGCCTGTACCCGGCTCTTCTCGCTCGGGACGCTCGCGGGCTTGCCGACTTCGGCGCCGTCCGTGTAGTCGGCGTAGAGCAAGCCGAGGAAGATCTCGAGCGATTCGGCATCCATGCCGCGGTCGTTGGCCACGTCGACCAGGCGCCGGCGCGAGCTTTGGGCCTGGGCGATCACGGCGTCGGGCGTGGTGTTGGTATCGGCGGCGATGATCGAGGCCGCGGCGACTTCGCCCGGCGAAAGATTATCGCGCAGCATCGCCTCGTACGAGATGCCGTCGTTGCGTCCGAAGACGCGCTCTTTGAGCGCGTGCCGGAACATCGCGTAGCGATCGGCGGGGTAGGCGACGCCGAGCATCGTGAGGCGTGTGACCATCTGCCGCGAACGGGCCAGATTGTAGAGCTGTTCGGCCTGCGCGGCGGTGACCAGCGCCCGGTTCAACTCGTCGTTGGACTTTTGCATCATGGGCAGCAGGTCGTTGTAATCCGACTGTTCGAGGTCGCCGCGAAAATCGAGTTGCGAGCGGCTCAGGCGGGTGACGAAATCGTTGAAATCGCCGAGCGAGGTGTCGAGCACGGCGAGCGACGCGCGCGCCGCGTCGATGGAGCGAATCATATCGCCGTTGGTCAGCGCGATGTCGTCGAGCATGCGCGGGTACATCGGCAGGAGCGCGAGCGATTGCGCCGGGACCGGATCGAGCGACAGCGGTGCCGCGAGTTGGCGCAAGATCGTGTCGTTTTCGGCCAGCAGTCCCGAGCTTTTGCCGGGCTCGGTCGTCCCGATCTCGTCGATGACGGTATGTGCCTTTTCGTAGGTGGCGCTGATCGAGCGCGCCATCGTCGAGAAGTCGCGCAAGACCGCGTACAGTTTGGTTCCGTTGCGGACCGGGATGTTGCCGAAATCCGGCACGCCGTACGAGATGTCTTGGATACGGCCGTCGATCGCCTTGCTCTGATCTTGACCTGCGGTGCGGCGCGTCTGCAGCGCGGTTGCGGCTGCCGCCTCTTGCGCCTGCACCGTTTGCAATTGCGCGCGCAGCGGGCTCAGGTCGGGCCGCACCAGGGGCAAGAACGTG
Source organism: Vulcanimicrobiaceae bacterium (assembly GCA_050733855.1). Classification (GTDB taxonomy): domain Bacteria; phylum Vulcanimicrobiota; class Vulcanimicrobiia; order Vulcanimicrobiales; family Vulcanimicrobiaceae; genus JBOHTX01. The sequence continues at coordinate 1,581 of JBOHTX010000210.1, read as the reverse complement.
TTCTCTTGCGCGGCCAGCGACTGCATCGTGGCGAGCGCTACCTGGCGGGTCGCGGGCGTGCCTTCCTGCGCCGCTTGGCCGAGCGTTTGGCGGCTTTTGCTCGTTTGGCCGAGGGCGAGCTGCGTCTGTCCGAGGCCGAGGAGCGCGCTCGAGTTTTGCGGTTCGGTCCGCAGCACTTGACCGAACTTCCAGGCGGCGACGCCGTAGCGGCCCTCGTCCTGATCGTGGATCGCCTGGACGAGAATCTGATCGGTGGTGCGCTTGGTCGGATCGAGCTCCGGATAACCGAGCAAGTGCGAGACGCGATCCGGGAAGCCCGGGTGATCGGCCAGGTACTTATCGAGCAGGCTCGGGTGCTCTTGCTCTTCGACCCCGAGTCCGTTCATGAACGCCACCATCGCATCGGGATCGTAGCCGGCCCGCGACATCAGCATCAGGCCGTATTGGTCGGCCTGCAATTCGTCGGAGCGTTCCGCTTTGGCGATGATCCCGGCTTCTGCGATCTGCCCGAAGCGATAGATGAAGGGCGAGAAGATCGAGGCGATGCCGAAGAGCAGATCGAGCGCCTGCGCCTTGGCGGGCAGGGTGACCGTGTGGCGGCGTTCGTTGTGGCCGGTCTCGTGACCGATCACGCTTGCGAGTTCGTCGTCGGAGTGGACGAAATCGAGCAGCCCTTCGTTGACGTAGATGTATCCGCCGCCGATCGTGAACGAGTTGATGTCGTTCGCATCGAGGATTTTGGCGTTGTAGGGAAGGTCGCGGCGCGCGACTTGGCCCCACAAGTTGTTGCCGACGGTGCCGACCCACTGGTTGAGCAAGGGATCGGTCACCACCAGGTACTGGTCGGTGACCTGCTTGTCTTCGGCTTGGGCTTGCAGGATCTCGGCCCCGGTCGATTCGGCACGCGCGGGTGCCGGGACGTTGGCACAGACGACGGCGATGATCAGGGTGGCGTGCAGCAGACGGCGGACGAACATGGGCGAAACCTCGAGAGCCGGACCCGGTCGGATGCGATACGTTCGAGAGGCCGCAGCGGTTCTCTTACGTTCGGACGCCGCGGCGGTGGAAGATGCGTGTGCAACCTGTGGGCAAGCTTGGAAAGCTGCGAGCGGCCTGTGGAGCGCGCAGGTCCGCCCGGGCGCCGCGCGGCAGGGCGGCCCTGACGATGTTGCGCGGCAGCGGTTCCGGACTCGAGTTCGTGTTCTCCGAGGGCGGTTTCGGCGAGGCCTGGAGCGAGATTTCCGCGCGGCTCGCCGAGCGGCCGAGCTTCTACCGTGGAAGCGAGGCGACCGCGATCTTCGAGGGCGGTCGGCCCGAGGCGTCGTTCTTGGAAGCGCTGGTCAGCGCGGTCGGCGCGCAGGGCATTGCACTGCGGGGGATTCGCGGCGATGCGGAGCTGGCCGAACTCGCGGAGGCGGCCGAGGTGGCGTATCTCGGCCCCGCGCCCGAGCGCCCAAAACTGGCGCGCCGCTCGCCCGCCGCGCGAACGCCGCGCGCTGCGCCCCAAGGCGCGGCCGGTGCCGAACTGACCGCGCGTGCACGCTCGCTCGATCCCGATTTCGCGGGCGCGCGAGCCGAAAT
>JBOHTX010000209.1:0-3853 GCA_050733855.1 Vulcanimicrobiaceae bacterium | reverse complement strand
CGGCGCGCGGTTCGTGCGCCGGCGCGCGCCGGCAGGCGATCGCGCACAGGCCATGCGCTCGTCACCGACGAGCGATATCCCGCTCGGCGCGTTTGCGCTCGCGTGGCTTGGGCGCGTGGAATTCGAACGCACGAGCGGGTACGGCCGGCTGCTCGCCGCGGCGATTGGCGCCGCCGCACTGGGCCTGCTGACCGGCGCCGGAATGGAAGCCGGTGGAGACGGCGCGGGCGCGCTGCTCGCCTCCGTCGGTACCTCGGCGATCACCGTCGTCGTGTTGCTCGCGCTCGTGCTCGTCCCGATGGAAACAGCGCGCAAAATCGCGCGCGATCTCGCCGTTCCGCTGTGGTGGATCGCCGCCGACCCGCTGCCGCGACGCCTGCTGGTGTGGTCGCTTGCAAGCGCGCTGCCTGGCGCGCTCGCGGCCGCCGCGCTTCCGCTTGCGCTGCTGATCGCACTGCAGTCGCCGCTCGAAGCCCTCGCCGCCGCGCTCGCCACGGCGATCCTGTGGTGGTCGATCGTCGCGCTTGGGCTGTTCGTGTTCACGATCTTCCCGAACCGTCTCGAAAGCCGCGGACCGCTGATGTACCTCTGGATGCTCGGACTCGTCGCCTACCTGTTTCCGCCGTTTGCCGCATTTACGATCGCGCTCGTGACGGCACGTGCGCCGCTCGTCGGGCTCGGCGCAGCTCTCGTCATCGTTGCCGTCGAAGGCTACATCACGCTCCAACTCGCCGCCGGTCGCATCGCCCGCCACGGTCTAGCCATCGCGCGCGAGGGGCGTTGAGGCCGCACTCGCCCCGGCCTTGAGCGAAACCCCGGTCGCGCGCTGCACCTCGTCGACCGTCACCCCCGGAGCGCATTCGACGAGCTCGAGGCCGTTCGGCGTCACGTCGATCACCGCAAGGTCGGTAACGATGCGATCGACGACCCCGCGGCCGGTGAGCGGTAGGGTGCAGCGCTCCAGAATCTTCGGGGCGCCGTCCTTGGCCACGTGCTCCATCATCACGATGACGCGCTTGGCGCCGTGAACGAGATCCATCGCGCCGCCCATCCCCTTGACCATCTTGCCGGGGATGATCCAGTTCGCCAGATCGCCGCTCTGCGACACTTGCATCGCGCCGAGCACCGCGAGATCGATGTGGCCGCCGCGGATCATGCCGAACGAGGTCGCCGAATCGAAGAAAGCGGCGCCGGGAAGCAACGTGACCGTTTCTTTGCCCGCGTTGATCAGATCCGAGTCTTCCTCGCCTTCGAACGGATAGGGACCGAAGCCCAAAATCCCGTTCTCGCTCTGCAAGACGACCGTGATCTTGGGATCGACGTAGCCCGGAACGAGCGTCGGCAAGCCGATTCCGAGGTTAATGTATTGACCGTCGCGCAGCTCGCGCGCGACCCGCTGCGCCAACTGTTCGCGCGTGAGCGCCATCGTCAGTGCTTCTCCCGCGGACGCACGGTCCGCCGTTCGATCCGTTTGCCCTCCGCAGCGACCGCCACGACCCGCTGCACGAAGATTCCCGGCGTATGGATGTGCTCCGGCGGAATCTCGCCGGGCTCGACGAGCCGCTCGACCTCGGCGATCGTGATCCGGCCGGCCATCGCGCACATCGGATTGAAGTTGCGGGTCGCCTTGGCGTAGACGAGGTTGCCGTGACGGTCGCCGAGCGTTGCACGCACGAGCGCAAAGTCGCAGACGATCCCCTCTTCGAGCACGTACTCGCGACCGTCGAAGCTGCGCGTCTCCTTAGGCTGCGAAGCAAGCGCGACCGCACCGCCGGGTTCGAAGCGTTGCGGAAGCCCGCCCTCGGCGACCTGCGTTCCGAAGCCGGTCGGCGTGTAGAACGCCGCGATCCCGCAGCCGCCCGCGCGCAAGCGTTCGGCGAGCGTGCCCTGCGGGACCAACTCGAGTTCGAGTTCGCCCGCGAGGTACTGCCGCTCGAATTCGCGGTTCTCGCCGACGTACGAACCGACCGTCTTGCGGATGCGGTGCGCATCGAGCAGACGCCCAAGCCCCCAGCCGTCGACCCCGCAGTTGTTGGAGACCGTCAGCAGGTCTTTCGCGCCCTGGGCGAAGAGCGCGTCGATCAACGCCGAGGGTATCCCGCAGAGCCCGAAGCCGCCGACCGCGAGCGAAGCGCCATCGGGGATATCGGCGACCGCTGCGGCGGGGCTTGCGACGACTTTGTCCACGTCGCCGATACTCGCCCGAGCGGGCCGCAAAACCCTTGCATCCGGGAAGTGCGCCGCTGCGCTGCGAACCTCGCCTTCGCGGCCGGGCGCACGAGGCCCGCGCCGCATCCTTGGGGAGCAGCACGATGGCGATCGCACCACCCAGCACAGCAAGCAGCGACGAGGAGGCGATGATCCTCGAGGTCGTCCGCGACCTCGTTGCCGAAAAGGTCGCGCCGCGTGCCGCGGAGATCGACGAGCGCGGCGAGTTCCCGCGCGATATCCAGCAACTGTTCGCGCAGAACGACCTGCTCGGGATCCCCTTCCCTGCCGAGTACGGCGGCCTCGGCGGCTCCTTCCTCACCTACGTCAAGGTGGTCGAGGAGATTTCGAAGGCCTGCGCCTCGAGCGCCTTGATCGTAGCCGTCCAGGAACTCGGCGCGCTGCCGATCATCATCGCGGGCAGCGAGGAACAGAAGCACCGCTACATTCCGAAGCTCGCCTCCGGCGAGTGGACGGCGGCCTACGCCCTCACCGAAGCCGGCAGCGGTTCCGATGCCGCCGGCTCGATGCGCACCCGTGCCGAACGTCGGGGAGATGGCTACGTGCTGAACGGCACCAAGATTTGGATTACGCAAGGCAACGTCGCCGATGTCGTCTGCGTCTTCGCTGTCACCGATCCCGCGAAGGGACCAAACGGCATCAGCGCCTTCGCCGTCGAGAAGGGCACGCCGGGCTTCGGCGTCGGTAAGATCGAGAAAAAGATGGGGATTCGCGGCTCGCCGACGGTCGAGCTCGTCTTCGAGAACTGTGCCGTCCCGCTTGGGAACCGGCTCGGCGACGAAGGAACCGGCTTCAAGACCGCGATGAAGGTGCTCGACAAATCGCGCCCGGGTATCGCCGCACAAGCGCTCGGGATCGCGCAGGGCGCACTCGACTATGCGACCACCTACGCCAAAGAACGGATCGCCTTCGGCAAACCGATCGCGCAGCAGCAAGGCATCCAGTTTCTGCTGGCCGACATGAAGCTCGAGGTCGAGGCGTCGCGGCTCTTGCTCTACGAAGCCGCGCGCAAGTGCGACGCCAACACCGGCGACATCACCCTCTGGGCCGCGCTCGCCAAGCTCAAGTGCGGCGACACCGCGATGCGCGTCACGACCGATGCCGTCCAGATCCTCGGCGGCTTCGGCTACTCGACCGAGTATCCGGTCGAACGGATGATGCGCGATGCCAAGATCACGCAGATCTACGAAGGAACGCAGCAGATTCAGCGCCTGGTGATCGCGCGCACGATGGTCGGCAAATGGAAGCCGCCCGCGCCGTAGCTGCGCCGGCGCCGTAGCCGCGGCTCGGCACGTGACGCATACGCCAGCCCCGGAACAAGCCTCTCGACCCCGCCGACCGTTGCCGAAGGCCGGCTCGGCACCTCCGGCGGCATCGGGCGTCGCCGTCATCGAGCTCACGCATCTCGCTTCTGCCGCCACGCCTGCATCGAACACCGGGGCGAACGACCTTGCGATGGACCGCGCGCGAAGAGATCGGAGCGAGCCCATGCTTACATCGTAAGCGTGGCTTTAGGACCGTCTTGACGGCGATTGGGATCGCGTTTTTCAGGTCGGATTACGCCAACGCGGGAAGGTCTTCGGTAGCGCCGCGCTCGATGAACTGGGAGCCTTCCGCGCTTGCC
>JBOHTX010000208.1:0-3854 GCA_050733855.1 Vulcanimicrobiaceae bacterium | reverse complement strand
CGCGGCCGGCGCTCTCGCGGTGGTGCTGACCGGGGCGCTCGCCCCGGCACTTGCGCAGAGCGAACTCGTCCGCGCCGGTCAACAAGTCGACGGAAAGCTCACCGAGACGCTAAGCTCCAAGACCAACCACGACGGCGACCACTTCACGCTGACGCCGCACAACGGCTTTTTCGTGAAGAGTCCCTTCCCGTCGGGCAGCGTGATCGAAGGTCATCTCGAGGACGTCAGCGCCGCCGGGCCGACCCACAAGGCGACGATGACGATCGTGATCGACGACGTCAAGTATCCCGACGGCACGACCTATCCGTTCCACGCCCAGCTCAAAGAGCTCAAGCTCGAACAGCCCAAGACCCACATGCTGCGCGATACCGGGGTGATCGTCGGCTCGGCCGTCGCCGGTCACTTCGTCTCGAACAAAACCGGCCACAAGGGCGGGACGCTCGTCGGCGCGGCCGCCGGCGTGGCGCTCGTCTCGGCGCTGAAGAGCGATATCGTGATCAAGTCGGGGACGCTGATCCGCCTGCGCGCGACCGAACCCTTCTCCGCCACAACAACGAGCAGCTAGGGACGGAAGGGGCTGTGCCGAGAGCCGGAATCGAACCGGCGACACCAGGTTTTTCAGACCTGTGCTCTACCAACTGAGCTATCTCGGCGCCGACGGGCCCCGGCCTTTCGCCGGGGCCCGCAATTCTGGCGACGTTGATGGGACTCGAACCCACGACCTCCGCCGTGACAGGGCGGCGCTCTAACCAACTGAGCTACAACGCCGAGCGATGGTGGGCACGGTTGGGATTGAACCAACGACCCCCCGCGTGTGAAGCGGATGCTCTCCCACTGAGCTACGCGCCCACTCCTCGCCGCAGCGCCCGGCGCTCCGGCGATGGTGGAGTATACGGGATAGGGCCTGCGAAGTCCACCCGCGTATCGGGTATGGTAGTAGCATGGTTCGTCGTTTTCCGGGCCTCGCGACCCTTGCGAGCCGACTCCCGACCCCCACGCCGGTTTCCGAGCGAGCGGCCCGCCGATGAGCGCGACGGCCGTGCGCCTCGAGAGCGCCGCAGCGCGGCGCTCGCACGCGCTGCTCGAACATCTCTACGGCTCGCACTTTCTGGACGGCTTTGCCGTCGAACTGTGGGACGAACTGCACCTCGACGCTCGCGGGCCCGAGCGTTTCGTCATGCGCCTGCGCTCGCCGTCGGCGCTACGGGTCGCGCTGACGCCACCGCTCGAGCTCGGCCCGGGCCGCGCCTTTGCGCTCGGTTTGCTCGAGGTCGAAGGCGATCTCGAGTTCGCGGTCGACCGCACGATGCGCGCCCTGGATTCGCTCGGTACGCTCGCACGCGCGGGGCTGCTGGCGCTCTCGCGGACGCTGCCGGCACCGCCGCCCGACGCGGAAGAGGCGACCGCACGCCACGGCCGCAGCCACACCCCGGGGCGCGACGCCGAGTCGGTCCGGCGCCACTACGATTTACCGCCGAACTTCTTCCGCACGTTCCTCGATCCCGAACTCGTCTACTCGTGCGCGTATTTTGCCGAGGGGCACGAGACGCTCGCGGCAGCGCAGAGCGCCAAACTCGATCACATCTTGCGCAAGCTGCGGATTCGCCCGGGAGATCGCTTGCTCGACGTCGGCTGCGGCTGGGGCGCGCTCGTCATTCGCGCCGCCGAACGCTTCGGCGCGCTCGCGACCGGGATCACCTTGAGTCCGGTCCAGCGCGACGAGGCGCTGCAACGGATCCGCGCGCGCGGTCTGACGGAGCGTGCCAGCGTGGAGTTGCTCGACTACCGGGCTCTCGGCTCGCGGCTCTTCGATCGGATCGCGAGCGTCGGGATGATCGAACACGTGGGCCGCGAGCGCTATCGCGAATACTTCCGCGCGCTCTGGAAGGCGCTGCGCCCCGGCGGCCTCCTGCTCAACCACGGGATCGTCGACCAGTCGCCGGGCCGGCGCGGCGTACGCGCCAGCGGCTTCATCGATCAGTACGTTTTCCCCGACGGCGATTTGGTCTCGATCGGAGCGCGCTTGAGCGAGGCCGAGCGGATCGGTTTCGAGGTCCGCGACGTCGAGAATCTGCGCGAACACTACGCTCGCACGCTGCGCGCCTGGTATGCGAACCTCGAGTGCAACCGCGAAACGGCGCTCGCGCTCGTCGGCGAACGGCTCGTGCGCATCTGGCGGCTCTATCTCGCGGGCAGCGCACAGGGCTTCGCAAGCGGACGCCTCGGCATCGTGCAGTGCCTGCTCGCAAAGGCAGACCCCGTCGGCCGCGTCGAAGTTCCGCCCACGCGCGCCGACCTCTACCGGGCAAGCGCATCCCAAGGAGACGATTCGACGACGTGAACGAACTCGCACCGGCGATCAGCACGACGCAGACGGGGCCGCTCGGCATTTGCCACCTGCCGCGGCTCTGGCTCAAGATCATCTTACATGCCAAAGGCCTGTTGCCCGCCGACTATCGCCACGGGCACGGCGGCTTCGACGAATTGTTGTGCGAGCGCCTCGGGCTCGACGCCGAGGCGATGATCGCGTATCTCGAGCGCGAGCTTCCCGACTACCTGACCTTCGAGCGCTGGGTCGAGCAGAACGCCAAGAACCTCACCCCCGAAACGGTTGCCGCCTACAACTTGCACGTCTGCACCCACGCGATGGGCAGCGAGCGCGCCGCCGAGCGCCGCACGAAACTCGGGCTCGCAAACGCCCACGCCGTCAACGCCGCCTACCTCAACGACCTCGACGACTGGTCCGTGCTGCACGCCGAGCTTGCGTCGACGCCGGCGAAGCCGGCCACCGCCCGCTAACGCGGGCCGGCTCGAAAGCGGGAGCGAAGGAGCGCGAAACGAAGGTTCGCGCAACGGGCGCGTAGCTCAGGGGGAGAGCGCTACACTGACACTGTAGAGGTCCGAGGTTCGAAACCTCGCGCGCCCACCATTCTGGGAATGCCGAGCAACGCCGTCGGCGGCGCCAGCGGCGGCTCGGTTTGCGGGCACGGTGACCTTATGGCCGGGGAGGACCCCGGCGAAGCCCATCGCTCCAGGGATTGATCAGCGCCGACTCCTTGGGAAAGTCGTCGACGTTTCTGGTCACGACGCTCAGGTTGTGAGCTACGGCCGTCGCCGCGATGAGCGCGTCGATCGGCGAGAGTGTTCGGCCGGCGTCGGCTGCTTTGGCTCGGATGCGGCCCCAGGCATCGGCAACGTCGACGGTGGGGGCCAAGATGCGGTCTCCGAAGCTCGGCAGAATTTCGGAGACGAGCCAGCGATCGAGTTCGTTGCGCTTCCTGCCCTGCGCCAAACGAGCAATCCCGTACCGAAGCTCACCAATGGTGACCGTGCTGAGGTAGGTGGCCGTCTCGTCGATCGATTCAAGCCATTCGATCAGCCCCAGGTCCGGCTTCGCGCTTTTGAATTCCGAAAGCACGCACGTGTCCAAGAGAAATCCGCTCAAAATTTGGGCAGATCGCGAGCGTCCCCAGACCGGTGATCCAGATCGAGCTCAGAGCCTCTCAATGCCGAGAACAACGCGACCAGGGAGCGCTTTGGACGGGCAAGGTGCTCGTACGTCGCCGAATCGACCACCGTCACGCGTTGCCGTCCGTGACGAACGACCTGCTGGGGCTCGCCGCCCAGCGCCCGCTCGACCACTTCGCTAAAGCGCGCCTTTGCTTCGGTCAACGTCCACGAGGCGGATCTCTTCCGTCGCGGTGTCGGTGCAGCCATACGCCCTCCCCCGCGCCCCGTTCTGACTAGTTCTGACCATAGCCTCCCGCTGCGCCGCTCCGCGGAGGTCAGCGGCGGATCAAGACCACGCCCGCCACGATCAGCAGCGCGCCGAGGACGCGCAGCGGGACGATCGT
>JBOHTX010000207.1:0-3858 GCA_050733855.1 Vulcanimicrobiaceae bacterium | reverse complement strand
GCGCCCGCCGACGAACTCGCGGCCGAACCCGCGCGCGATCTCGACGAAGCGCTCGCTCGGGTGCGCCGCCGGATCGTGCAGCTGCGGTCGGGCGGCGTGCGAACCTGCCTCGACTGTGCCGCGCCGCTCGGTTCGGACGATACCGGCGTGCGCTGCGCGCCCTGTGCCGGAGCGACGCGGCGCGCGCGGCGGCTCGCACTCGAACGCTTGCTGTTCGAGATGCCGTGGTTGCGCTTGGAAGAGGCCCGCGAGTTGCTCGGTTCGGTCGCTCCGGGCGAATTCGAGGGCACGCGCATCCGTTTGCTTGCGCGCTGGCGCTCGCAACTCGAGCGCGCCCGCCGCGCGGGCCGCCTTTCGGCGAGCGGTCTGGAACGCCGGGTTGCGAGTTCGTACGTGTTGCTGCAATCCCGCTTGCCGCCCGAGCGCATCGGACGCGAGGTCGTCCGCAACGCGCTCGGCGCGGAACTCGACGAACTCCTGTGGGGCGCAGCGGCGCGCGCGTCGAACGAACGTCGTTGATGGAAAACGACTACACGGCGGACCAGATCGAGGCCCTGCGTGGGCTCGAAGGGGTCCGCCGGCGGCCCGGCATGTACGTCGGCGATACCTCCGAACGCGGTTTGCACCAACTGGTCTACGAGGTCGTCGATAACGCCGTCGACGAAGCGCTGGCCGGCGTTGCCACCGCGATCACGGTCGAATTTCGGGCCGACGGTTCGTGCTACGTCGAAGACGACGGCCGCGGGATCCCGGTCGACGAGCACCCCGAGGAGAAAGTCTCGGCGCTGCAGGTCGTGATGACGATGCTACACGCCGGCGGAAAGTTCGGCAAGGGCGGGTACAAGGTTGCGAGCGGTTTGCACGGCGTCGGCGTCTCGGTCGTCAACGCGCTCTCCGAGTGGATGGTCTCGCGGGTCACGCGCGACGGCAAGATCTACGAGATGCGCTTCGAGCGCGGCGAGGTGGCTCGCGGGCTGCACGTCGTGGGGCGCGCGCCGGGCAGCGGAACCGCGCAGTGGTTCAAACCCGACCCGCAGATTTTCGAGACGCGCGACTTCCACTGGGACATCATTCAGAAGCGGCTGCGCGAGCTGGCCTTTCTCAATCGCGGCCTGGCGATCACGCTACGCGATCTGCGCGGGGCGGAGCCGCGCGAGAAGCTCTTTCGCTACGACGGCGGAATCGTCTCGTTCGTCGAACACCTCAACGACAAGAAAGATCCGCTCCATCCGATCGTGTGGACGAGCGGCGAGCGCGACGGGGTCGCGGTCGAGTGCGCGCTGCAGTGGGCCGACACCTACACCGAGACGATCTTCGCCTTCGCCAACAACATCAATACGACCGAGGGCGGCATGCATTTGACCGGCTTGCGGACCGCGGTCGGCAACGCCGTCAACAGCTATGCGCGCAAGCGCTCGATCCTCAAAGAATCCGACCCGAACCTTTCGGTCGACGATTGCGTCGAGGGCCTGACGGCCGTCATCTCGGTCAAACTGATCGACGCGCAGTTCGAGGGCCAGACCAAGACCAAACTCGGCAACGCCAACGTGCGCGGGATCGTCTACGGCCTGGTCTCGGAGCGGCTCGACTTCTTCTTGGAAGAGAATCCGAAGTACGGGCGGCTGATCGTCGAAAAATGCTCAGCCGCGCAGCGCGCCCGCGAAGCCGCCAAGAAAGCGCGCGAACTGTCGCGCCGCAAGAACGGGCTCGACGGCGCGGGACTCCCCGGCAAACTGGTCGATTGCGCGGACCGCGACCCGCGACACTCGGAGCTGTTCTTGGTCGAAGGCAATTCGGCCGGCGGAACGGCCAAAGAGGGGCGCGACTTCCGGACCCAAGCGATCCTGCCGCTGCGCGGCAAGATCCTCAACGTCTGGAAAGCGCGCGAAGACAAGGTGCTCTCCAACGAGGAGATCCGCGCGATGATCACCGCGCTCGGTACGGGAGTCGGCGCCGATTTCGACGTCGAGAAACTGCGCTACCACAAGGTCATCATCATGACCGACGCCGACGTCGACGGCTCGCACATCCGCACCCTGTTGCTGACCTTCTTCTACCAGCAGATGCGCGCGCTGATCGAGAAGGGCTTCGTCTACATCGCCCAACCGCCGCTGTACGGCGTGCGCCGCGGAAAAGCGCACCGCTACGCCTTCTCCGACGAAGAACTGCGGGCGATCATGGGCGAGGACGATCCCAAAGATTTCCAAGTGCAGCAGTACAAGGGCCTGGGTGAAATGGATGCCGAGCAGCTCGCCGTGACGACCATGGATTCGGGCACGCGCCGCCTCAAGCAGGTCGCGCTCGAAGACGGGGTCGCGGCCGAAGAGATGTTCGCGACCCTGATGGGCGAAAAAGTCGAACCCCGCAAAGAGTTCATCACCGCCTACGCGCGGAGCGTGAAAAACCTCGATGTCTAGAGTGCGCGTGGGCGGTGATGAACTCGCCGCGCCGGAGGCGTTTTCCAGCTCGGGGTCCCCGGTCGCGCGAGCGAGCGGGGTTTGCATCACCGCCTACGCGCGGAGCGTGAAAAACCTCGACGTATGATGCGGGCGCGCGGGGAGGCCGGTGCTCCGCTCCGGCTCACCGCCGCGCTCGCGCTCGCCGCGGCCGTCCTCGCGCTGCTGCTTGCCTTTCGCGCGCCGCTGGAGCGGGCGCTGGTGGCCGGGGCGCTCGATCTCGCCAGCGGCGATCGGATCGCCTTCTCGCGGATGGACCTGCAGCGGGACCGCGCACGCTTCGAGGACGTCGCGGTGCGGCGCAACGGCCTTCCGTTGCTGAGCGCGGACGCGCTCGGGCTGCGCTACGACCTGCAAGATCTGCTGCCGGGCGGCCGGCGGCGCTTCGGCCTGGTTGCGCTGACGCTCGAGCGGCCGCGGCTCGAGCTGCATCGCGACGCAAACGGCGCGTTCGATCTCGGGTTCGCGGGCGGTAGCGGCGGCGGCCCGGCCGGCCGTTCGCAGGCCGCCTGGAATTTCGAGGTGCAGGTTCGCGACGGAAGCGTGACCGTCGACGATCCGTACCGGCGGATCGCACGCGCCCGGCGGCTCTCGCTCGCGGGGCTGGCGCTGCAGGCCCGAATCGACGGCGCCGGGCGCTCGAGCCTGCGCGCGAGCGGAGCGCTCGCCGGCGCTCCCGGGGCACGACTGACGCTGCGCGGAACCCTCGCGCAGGACGGCACGGGCCTGGCCGAGTTGCAGGCAGCCCAGCTGCCGCTGGTCGGGCTCGTCGACTACCTGGCCAATACGCCGAGCGCGGCGGCGCTCGCCGGGACCGCCCGCAAGGTCGCGCTCGTCGCCTACGCCTTCGGCGGAACATGGCACCTGGGTGGCAGTTTCGAGCTGCAGGACGGTGCGATGCGGATCCCGGGACTCGTTCCGCCGGCGCGCGGCATGAGTGGCCCGGTCGCTTTTGCGGATGGCGGATTATTCACCGGGCGGGTGCAAGCCGAGATCGGCGGGATTCCGGTCCGGCTCGCGGGCGGGATCTACGACTGGCGCGATCCGCGCTTTCGTCTGGGGGTGCTCGCGCGCGCACCGCTCGCGCAAGCGCGCGGCCTCTTCCGCTTTTCGGCGGCGCTACCGGTCGCGGGGCCGCTGCGCGACCGGACGCTGATCGAAGGGCCGGTCGGTGACCCGCTGGTCGCAAGCGAGGTCCGAGCGGCCCAGGCGCGCTACGACCGCTATCCCCTGCGCCGTCTGCAGGGTCTGGTCGTCTACCGCGATGGGACCGTCGCGCTTGGGGGAATCCGCGGCCGCTACGGCGGGCTCTCGCTCGCGGTCGACGGTTCGCTGCTCCTCGGGGCCGACGAACCGGCGGTTGTGCTCGCCGGCTCCGCGAGCGGGCCGGCGCGGGCGATCC
>JBOHTX010000206.1:0-3881 GCA_050733855.1 Vulcanimicrobiaceae bacterium | reverse complement strand
GCGCAGGAACGAGCGCGAGCAGCGGGCTCCCGATCCCGCGCGAGAAGAGGTACGCCGCGACCCCGGTGCGCGCCCCGCCGGCGAGTTGGGCCGCGGTCACCGGACGATACGAGCGCGCGAAGATCGTCGTCCAGCCGATTTGCAACTCGATCAAGTCGAGCCCCGTCAGGTCGGGTTGCGGTGCGGCGACGCGCGCGGCGGCGAGCGCGAAGGGCTTCGCTGCAACCGGGGCCGCGAAGGCGCGCGGCTTCGCCACAAGCGCGGCGACCGCGAGCGCGGCGACTGCGAGCGCGGCGAACAGCGCGCTCGCGCGCGGACCGAACCGATGGGATGCCATCGCTGCGCTCGTACCCCGAGGCGGCAACCACGTCCCGCCCAGAACGGCCGGCCGAGCAGCCGTCTTGCATTTTTATGCGATGTCGTGCATAATCATGCAAGATGAACCTCGCGACCCCGGCAGCATGAGCGCGCCCCCTGCCCTGCAGTGGGGCGGCCGGTTCGACGCGCCGCCCGATCCGGCGCTCCTCGCCTTCGGCTCGTCGCTCGACGAAGACCTCGTGCTCGCGTCGTTCGACCTCCGGACCTCGCTCGCGCACGTAGCCGCGCTCGAGGGCGGCGGCATCTTGGACGGAGCGCAGGCGGCGGAGTTGCGCGCAGCGCTCGGCCAGGTCGCAAGGGAGATCGCGGACGGCAGCTTCGCGGCCTTCGCGCGCAGCTCGCGAGCCGAAGATATCCACGGCGCGATCGATGCCCGCGTTCGCGAACTCGCGAGCGAGGCCGGCGGGTCGCTGCACGCCGGGCGCAGCCGCAACGATCAGGTCGCGACCACGCTCGCGCTCTACGTTCGCGACCGGGCCGCGCGCGGCGCACGCGCGACGCACGTCATCTTGCGCGAGCTGCTAGCGCAAGCGCGGACCGAACTGCGGGCCGGGACGCCACTGGCGGCGACGACCCATTGGCAGCCCGCGCAACCGGTCTTGCTCGCGTTCTGGCTGGCCGCGCTCGCGGAGGCTTTTTTGCGCGGGTTGGCGCGTTTCGAGCAGGTCGCTGCCGAGGCCGCGCGCGACTGCCCGCTCGGCAGCGGCGCCTGCAGCGGCTCGTCGCTGCCGCTCGACCGCGAAGCGGCTGCGAAGCTGCTCGGCTTCGCGCGACCCTCGCGTAACGCCCTCGATGCGGTCGGCGACCGCGATCTCGCGCTCGATCTCGTACAGGCCGTCGCGCGTGCGCTCGGAACCGCCTCGCGCGCCTGCGAAGAACTCGTCGTCTGGGCGACGCCCGCGTACGGCTACCTACGACTCGGCGACGCGGCTTCAACCGGTTCGAGTTCGATGCCGCAAAAGCGCAATCCCGATCCGTTCGAGCTGATCCGCGCCGCCGCCAAGCGCAGCGCGGGCGAGCTTGCGGCTGCGCTCGGAACCGTCGCCGGGATCGGGCTCTCCTATCACCGCGACCTGCAAGAGACGAAATCGATCGTGCTGGCCGCAAGCGAACGCGGCCTGGCTGCGCTCGAAGCCTTCGGGCGCGCGCTCGCGGCCGTCCAGTGGCGCCGCGAGGCGCTCGCTGCGCGCGCGGGTGAAGGTTTCGTCGTCGCAACCGATCTGGCCGATGCGCTGATCGCACGCGGCATCTCCGCGCGCGAAGCCCACGCCCAAGTCGGAGCGCTGGTCGCGCAAGCGGAACGCGCGGCGCGCTCGCTCGACGCGAGCGACCTCGCGACCCTGGCCGAACGCACGGGACTCGGCGCGCCGCTCGTTGCACCACTCGATCCCACGGCTTCGATTGCCGCCAAACGGACGAGCGGCTCGACCGCGCCGCGCGAGATCGAACGGACGCTCGCCGCGATCGAAGCGGTGCTCGCGCGTGCCGAGGGGAAGAGCGCCGGGTGATGCGCGTCCACGTGGTCGGGGCCGCAGGCTACGCGGCCGGAGAATTCATTCGCCTCGTCGCGCACCATCCGCAACTCGCACTCGGCCTGCTCGAAAGCAGCTCGCAGGCCGGTAACGAGACCGGCGCCGTTCATCCCGAGTTGCGCGCGCTGCCGCGCCGCTTCGATCCGAGCGGCAGCGTCGCAGCGGCGGTCGAATCGGACGAAGTCGTCGCGCTCTGCGGCGATGCGGCGCTCGCGCGCGAACTCGCACCGGCGCTGCTCGCGCGCGGCGCACGGGTCGTCGATTTCTCGGATGCCTTTCGCGCGGGCGGCGAACTCGGCGCCGTCTACGGCTGGGTCGAACGCTATCGCGACGCACTGCGCGGCGCGCGCCTGATTGCGAATCCCGGTTGCTATCCAACCGCGGCACTGCTCGGCCTCGCCCCGCTGGCCGCGCTGGCGCAGCGTCCGCTGCAGTTCGTAGTCGATGCCAAGAGCGGGATCACCGGAGCCGGCCGCACGCCGAAGCAAGATTTGCTCTTCGCCGAAGCCGACGGCGAGGTGCGCGCCTACGGCCTCGCCGGACACCGGCACGGGCCGGAGATCGAACGCGAGCTTGCGGCTCTGGGCGCCGCCGCACCGCTGCTGTTCACGCCGCACGTCGTCCCGTTGCGCCGTGGGCTGCTGGCCGATTGCTATGCGTTCTACGCGGAGGCGCCGGTAGTGGGTGCCGTGCAGGCGGCTTTCGCGCGCGCCTACGACGGCAGTCCCTTCGTGCGCGTGCTGGCAGCCGACCGAGCCCCGAGTTTGCGGGCGGTCGCGGGCACCAACGACGCCGAGATTTCGGTCGGCGTCGCCGGCCGGATCGTGCGCGTGCTGGTCGCGCTCGATAATCTCGGCAAGGGGGCCGCGGGCCAAGCGCTGCAAGCGCTCAACGTCATGCTGGGATTCCCCGAGGAGAGCGGGCTCGTTGATCGCGCCGTCGTCGTCTGAAGATCGCAACGGCGCGACCCGTTTGATCGAGCTGCGCGGCGGACTCGGCGCCGTTCCGGGCGTACGCCTGGCGGGCGTGCACGCCGGGATCAAGAAACGCAAGGGCGACTTGGCGCTGATCGCCTTCGACTCACCGGTGTTCGGCGCATCGGTGATCACGACCAACGAACTGCGAGCCGCACCGCTGCTCGTGAGCGAACAACATCTGGCGGCGAGCGGTGAGAAGCTGCGGGCGCTCGTCTGCAACGCGGGCTGCGCGAACGCCTGTACCGGCGAACGCGGAGAACGCGACGCGCGCGCGACCGCGCGCCAAGCGGCGGCGTTGCTCGGTATCGAGACGGCGCAAGTCCTGGTCGCCTCGACCGGCGTGATCGGGGTCTACTTACCGATGGACCGGGTCGCACGCGGGCTCGAACGCGCGGCGCGCGAACTCGAGGGCGGGATGGAAGCCGCCTACGATGCGGCCGAAGCGATCATGACGACCGACAACGAGCCCAAGCTCGCGGCCTATGCTTTCTACGACGGCGAGCGGCGCTACGTCGTCGGCGGAATCGCAAAAGGTTCGGGCATGATCGCCCCCGATCTCGCGACCATGCTGGCCTTCGTCGCGACCAACGCGCCAATGTCGCGCGCGGCCTTGCAGGACGAGTTGCGGCGCGCGGTCGACGACAGCTTCAACATGATCTCGGTCGACGGCGACATGTCGACCAACGATGCGGTCTACGCCTTCTGCGCGCCCGGCGACGGTCCGGCGCCGGCCGGCTTTTCCGAAGCGCTGCGCGCGCTCGCGCGCGAGCTTGCGATCGCGATGGTGCGCGACGGCGAGGGCGCGACCAAAGTTCTCGCGGTCGAGGTCAGCGGCGCGCGCGATGCGGCCCAGGCGCGTGCGGTCGCGCGCGCGATCGTAAACTCGAACTTGGTGCGGACCGCCCTGCACGGTGAGGACCCGAACTGGGGCCGGATCGTGGCGGCCGCCGGCGCCGCCAAAACCGGGCTCGACCCCGAGCGCTGGTCGCTCTAC
>JBOHTX010000205.1:0-3890 GCA_050733855.1 Vulcanimicrobiaceae bacterium | reverse complement strand
GAACCGACCCGCCGAAAGCCGTCACCTCGCGCCGGCGCCGGTCGTGCCCGGCCCCGAGCGCGACGTGCTGGCGGCCTTCGCCGAAGAACCCGCGCTGCTCGCGGAGTTCGCCGAGCGCATCCCGCCCGAACTCTTTCGCGAACCGCGCGCTCGCGCGCTCTACGAGTTGCTGTGCGCGCACGCTCGCGAACTGCGCACCGAAGCCGACCTCGCGGCGCTCGTCGCCCCCGATGCGGAGAGCGTCGCCTATCTCGCCGCGATCCGCCGTCCCGATCGCTCGGCGAGCGAGCGCTTCGCCGAGCCCGAGTCGCGCCGTGCGTTGCTCGAAGGCGTGCTCGCGCGGCTCGAAGACGAGCGGATCGACCGCGAGTGGCGCACGCTCAACGCGCACATCGACGAACTGAGCGCTGCGGGCGGACGCCCGCCCGAGGGCGAACTCGAAGAGTGGCGACGGCTCACCGCGCTACGCGACCGGCGCCGGGCGCAACGTTTAGCCTCCCGCTAGGGGTTCTAGGCGCGGCGGAACGGCGACAGGCCGAGATTTTCGGTCGCGTCGAACCATCGCGTTTTCCCGAGTCGTCGCGTGCGTCAGTGGGCCGGCGAGTGCCGGCCCGGGGCGCAACGGGGGGCACGCCGCCCCGTTTTCAAAGGAGGTGAGGGGTGACGATGGCGAGCCGGGCAAAAAACACGAAGAAGAAGAGCAAACCGGTTTCGGCGGTCGATAGCGCGGCAGCGGCGGCCTCGCTTGAGGATGCGATCAAGAAGCTCCTCGAACGCGGCAAGAAGCGCGGCACCCTGACCTACGAAGAGATCAACACCGTCTTCGAAAACGCCGAGGACGTCGCGACCGAGCGGATCGACGACCTCTTCGAAGAGATCGCGAGCCTCGGGGTCGAGGTCGTCGACGAAGCGAAGGACGAGAAGCCCGCCACGCCCGAGGCCGAAACCGAGCCTCCGGCCGGGATCGCGCTCGACGATCCGGTCCGCATGTACCTCAAAGAGATCGGGCGGGTCCCGCTGCTCACCATGGACGAAGAGCGCAGCCTGGCGATGGCGATCGAGTCGGGCGAACTCGAGAAAACCAAGAACGGCACGGGCGAAAGCTCGCTGATCGTGCACGGCGACGAAGCCAAGCGCAAGCTCACCGAAGCGAATTTGCGGCTGGTCGTCTCGATCGCCAAGAAGTACGTTGGCCGCGGCATGCTCTTCCTCGATCTCATCCAGGAGGGCAACCTCGGCCTGATCCGCGCCGTCGAAAAATTCGACTACCGCAAGGGCTACAAATTCTCGACCTACGCGACCTGGTGGATACGCCAGGCGATCACCCGTGCGCTGGCCGATCAGGCCCGCACGATCCGCATCCCGGTCCACATGGTCGAGACGATCAACCGCTTGATCAAAGTCTCGCGCCAACTGCTCCAAGAACTCGGCCGCGATCCGACGGTCGACGACATCGCGCGCGAGATGGGGATGTCCCCCGAGAAAGTCCGCGAGGTCATCAAGATCTCGCAGGAACCGATCTCGCTCGAGACCCCGATCGGCGAAGAGGAAGATTCGCACCTCGGCGACTTCATCGAGGACCAAGAGGCGGTCGCCCCGGCCGAAGCGGCCTCGGTGATGCTGCTCAAAGAGAAGATGGCCGACGTCCTGCGAAACCTGACCGAGCGCGAGCGCCGGGTGCTGGTGCTGCGCTTCGGCCTCGAAGACGGCCAGCAGCGAACCCTCGAAGAAGTCGGCCAAGAGTTCGGCGTCACCCGCGAACGGATCCGCCAAATCGAAGCCAAAGCGCTGCGCAAACTGCGCCACCCCTCGCGCGGCAAAGCGCTCAAGGACTACTGGGCGAGCGAATAGGAACGAGGTGATCTATGGCGACCGTTCTTGAGCGTCTTGGGGAGCAGCTTGGCTCGGGTGCCGACGATTCAGCGTACGGCCGGGCCCTGCGTACCCTTGCGGCCGCGCTCCCGACTGACCGTCGCGTTGAAGTGACCGACGAAGTCATTCGGGCAGCCGCGACCGGCGATGTCGTTCTTCTGCGCTGCCTGTTGGCCCCCGAAGAGCCGGCAACGAAGGCCGAACTCGTGGAGCTACGCGAGCTTGACGAACATCCCGAGCTGCGTGAGCGAGTCGGGTCCGCCGAGATCGAGCGCGACCTGCGCGCACGCTAGCCGTCACGCCGAAAAAGCCGAGCGTAGGGGACGTGAGATCGCGCGTCGTCGAATATACGCGCGCGGCGCGGCGCGATCTCAAGAACGTACCACCCAACGCCGCCCGGATGCTGGTGGCAGCGCTCGATGCCTTCGCCGCGGGTGGCGAAAGCGACATAAAGAAGCTTCGCGGCTATCCCCTGCCGCGGTGGCGTCTCCGTGCCGGCAACTACCGCGCGATTTTCGATCTACAGCCTGAGCGCGTGCTCGTCGAACGGATCGGCTATCGCCGGGACATCTACCGTTGAGCCCTGCGCGATGATCGAGTCGTTCGCGAGCTTGCCGCCGAGTGCGCTCGGGGCGACGATCTTCGTGGCGGCGTTGATCGTTTTCGAGTTGGGCTTTCGTTACGGTCGCGGACGGCGCGGCGCGGCGGGCTCGCCGGCCGCGGTCTCGGCGCAGCCGTTCGGACCGGTCGAGAGCGCGCTGTTCGGTTTGGTTGCGCTGCTGCTCGGGTTTTCGTTCAGTCTCTCGACGGCGCGCTTCGATGCACGCTCGCGTTCGGTGGTGACCGAGGCCGGTGCGTTCGCGACGCTCAAGCGCGAAACGGCGCTGCTGCCCTCGGCCGCGAGCGCGGTCGAGGCGCGCGGGCTCGTCCGCGACGAGGTCGCCGACCAGCTCGCGTTCTATCGCGACGAGCCGAGCGCGCGTGCGCGCGAAGTGCCGAACGAGGCTCGCTTGTGGGCGATTGCGACGGACGCGGCCAAGCGCGACCCGCAGCCGACGCGCTCGATCACCTTCGCCAACGCGCTCGGCGCCGCGCTCCAAGCGGCCACCGCCGGGCGAGCCTTCAGCGAGGACCGCGTTCCGAGGCCCGTGCTCTGGCTCTTGCTCGCGGCGATCCTCGTCGTTGCGGCCGTCCTCGGCCACGGCTTCGGACGCAGCGGCGGTCGCCGGCCGCTACTGACGGTCGCGATGCTCGGGCTGTTCGCGCTGACCGTGCTCGTGGTCGCGGAACTCGACGATCCCAATCGCGGCGTCGTCGAGACGCAGCTTGCGCCGCTCGAACGCGTCGCGGCGCTCGCGAACCCGTTGCGCAACCCGGCGAACCCGAGGATGGAACGCACGCCTTCCGGAAGCCGTCGCGCATGCGAACGCGTCTGACCGAACTGCTCGGGATCGCGCACCCGATCTTGAGCGCGCCGATGACGCCGCAAGCCGGCGGTGCGCTGGCGCGCGCGGTCTGCGAAGCCGGTGCGCTCGGGATGCTCGGTTTCGACGAAGGCGAGAGCGTCGAGCAGCTCCGCGAGCAGATCGGGATCCTGCGGCGCGGCGGGTTCGCGCGGCCGTTCGGGATCGGGCTCGTGATCTGGGTCCTCGAAGAGCGACCGGATTTGCTCGAACTTGCAATCGAGGCGCGTCCCGCGCTCGTGAGCATCTCGTTCGGCGATCCGGCGCCGTACGTCGAGCGGCTGCATCACGCCTCGATTCTGGTCGCATCGCAGGTGCAATCGAAGGAAGCGGCGCTGGTCGCGGCGCGCGCGGGCGTCGATCTGATCGTCGCGCAAGGCACGGAAGCGGGCGGACATACCGGGCGGGTCGGCACGCTGCCGCTGTTGCAAATCGTGCTCGCAGCGCTCGAGCTTCCGGTGCTCGCGGCCGGCGGGATCGCGAGCGGACGCGGGCTGGCGGCGGTCCTGGCCGCGGGCGCCTGCGGCGCCTGGCTCGGCACGCCCTTCCTGGTCG
>JBOHTX010000204.1:0-4012 GCA_050733855.1 Vulcanimicrobiaceae bacterium | reverse complement strand
TTCCGCAGCCGCGGCGTGAAGGTCGCCGAGCACATCGAAGAGACGCCCGTCTGCTACATGGCCTTCGCCGAAGACAGCGAAGGCAACTCGTTCGTGCTGCACCAGCGCAAGCGACCCTAAGCGGCGGGCCGCGAACTCAGCTCGCAACGCGTGGCCGCCGATACCCCGCGGAGTGGAGTTCCGCATGGCATCGTACGGCAGACTTCGACTGACGTTCCTCGTCGTTCTTGTGCCCCTGTGCGCCCTGGCGGCGTGCTCGGGCGGAGGCGGGGCCAGCCACCCTCGTCGGGAGGGAGCGGGCCGACTCCAAGCCATTCGAGCACGCCCGGCAGCACACCGGCGCCGCGCCCGGCGCCGACCTCGACCGCTACGCCGCCCGCCGGTGCGCAAAGCCTCGCAGTCTGCGGAAATGCGAGCTTGCTGACGGGCCCTGCGTCGCCGCCCGCGGGCGCCGTCACGCTGCCGGCGGGAGACAACAGCAGCCTCAATCCGGTCGCGAACGTCACCTACTGGTTCGCGCCCGGGACGCACACCTTCGGGACGGGCCAGTACGGCCAGATCATTCCGGCCGATGACGACGTCTTCATCGGGGCGCCCGGCGCGATTCTCGACGGCAAGAATCTCAACGACTACGCCTTCACGCAACACGCCACGGGCGTGACCATCGAGTACCTCACGATCCAAAATTTCGGAACGCCCGGCGGCAACGGCGGTGAGGGCGTGGTCAATCACGATTCCGGCGTCGGCTGGACGATCGCCTACAACACGATCCAGGACAACGCCGGTGCGGGCGCCTTCCTCGGCACGAACGGCGTGGTGCGCGACAACTGCCTGAGCGACAACGGCGAGTACGGGTTTCAGTCGTACTCGCTCAACGCCGCCACCGACAACATCGTGCTCGACCACAACGAGATCGCGGGCAACAACACCTGGAATTGGGAAGCGAAGCAGCCCGGCTGCGGCTGCTCGGGCGCGGGCAAGTTCTGGAACACGATCGGTGCGACGGTCACCGACAACTGGATTCACGATAACCACGGTCCCGGGCTCTGGGCCGACACCGACAACGACGACTTCGAGTTCGCCGGAAACTACATCGACGACAACGACGGCGAGGGGCTCTTCTACGAGATTTCATACAACGCGCTGATCGAGAACAATACCTTCGTCCAGAATGCCTTGGTCGAGGGTCCGACCAACCCGGGCTTTCCGACCGGCGCGATCTACCTCTCGGAGAGCGGCGGCGACGGCCGCGTGCCGGCGCGCTACTCGACGATCGAAATCACCGGCAACACCTTCACGAACAACTGGAGTGGCGTCGTGCTGTGGGAGAGTGCCGATCGGTTTTGCGGTTCGCCGAACAATACCAGCTCGGGCTACTGCACGATGGTGAACCCGGCGGCGAATCTGAGCACCTGCGTCGCCGGCACGATCGACAGCCCGCCGTACTATTCCGACTGCCGCTGGAAAACCCAGAACGTCAGCGTTCACAATAACACCTTCAGTTTCGATCCCGGCAGCATTCCCGGTTGCTCGCCGAGCGCATCGTGCGGGCTTCAGGGAATCTTCTCGCAGTACGGAACGTCACCAAGTTGGTCGCCGTATATGGGGACAGTCATCGAAGACGCGATCACGTTTCACCAGAACAACGTCTTCGCCGACAACACCTACCTGGGGCCATGGGAGTTCATGGCGCACGACCAAGCCACGCTGCTGACGCCCGCCCAGTGGCAAGCGGCGCCCTACAATCAAGACGCCGGCAGCACGTTTTAGGAGCCGAGCGGCGCAAACGGATCTCCGGGGAGCAGACGCGCACGCGCTCGATTATTTGCGGCGCCTGCCGATCGTCCTGGATTCGCCGGGAGATGCGCCGACGTTTTCGCAGGTCCCCTTGTCGCGCGCTCCCGGCTGTCAGCGTACGACGCAACCTATCTCGAGGTGGGGGTACGCTACGGCGTGGCGCTTGCGACACGCGACGGCGCCCTCGCTGCGGCTACGCGCTGGCTCGGCGTGCTTTTGGACGGGACCTCGGCAGCGACGCTCGAAGCCGAGCTGAGCGCTCACGCGCGCGAGACCCGAACGACCTTTACGTCTGGTTACGGAATCTCGCGAGTGACTTGGCGAGCAAGACGATCGCGACTCCGAGCGAAATCCCGACGACGGTGCCAAGGCAGCGGCTCTGCGCCGCGGCGTCAACGGGGTCCGGCTGCAACGGCTCACGGGGCCGTGCGTCGCGACGGTTGCTTGCGCCCTTCACTGAAAGTTGCGCGCGCGGACGCCTTCCAGGGCGGCGCCGTCGAGTTCGCGGAAGGCGGAGGCGAGCACGTCGAGCGTGCCGCTTTCGTTCTGGAGAATGCCGTCGATCACGAGCGCGCGGGCGGTGCGGACCGTGCGGCGGTTGCGCTCGTAGACGTCGGGGCGCACGATCACGTTGACGAGGCCCGTCTCGTCCTCGAGGGTGAGGAAGACGAAGCCCTTGGCGGTTCCCGGGCGCTGGCGCGTGATCACCATTCCGCCGACCCGCACGCGCGCGCGATTGCGACAGTCGCGTAAGCGCGCGGCTGCGACCACGCCGAGTTCGTCGAGCAGTTCGCGCAGGTGCGCGATCGGCTGCAAGCCGGTGGTGAGCCCGGTACTCCAGAGATCGAAGGCGGTCTCTTCGCTCGGCGCGAGTGGCGCGAAGGCGGGCTCGGGCTCCTCTTCGATCTCCATGCGGCGGCCGAGTTCGCCGCGCGCCTCGCGTTCGTCGAGCGCGCGCAGCGCCCAGATCGCATCGCGGCGGCGCGAAAACCACGGTGCGAAAACGCCCGCGACCGCCAGGTTCTCGAGCGCTTCGCGCGTCAGTTGCGTGCGCCGCGCGAACGCGAGCAGATCCTCGAACGGTTCGCCGCCGAGCGCCGCTTCGAGCCGCTCTCGTTGCGCGCTGCCGAGACCGCGCACGAGGTGGAAGCCGAGGCGAACGCAGCCGTCGCCGTCGACGAAGCTGAGGTATTCGCTTGCGTTCACCGCGATCGGCAGCACGCTGACGCCGCTGCGGCGCGCGTCGTTGACGAGCACTTCGGTGGAATAGAAACCCATCGGCTGTACGTTGAGAATCGCGGCCAGGAAGAGCGCGGGCTCGTGGCACTTCACGTACGCCGAAGCGTACGCGAGTAGCGCGAAGCTGGCCGCGTGCGATTCGGGGAAGCCGTAGTCGGCGAAGCCTTCGAGCATGTGGAAGAGCCGGTCGGCGGCGGCGCGATCGATGCCGTTCTGCACCATGCCCGCAACGAGCTTGGGATACAGTTCCGCCATCCGGTCGCGCGAGCGTTTGTGCCCCATCGCGCGGCGCAGCTGATCGGCTTGGCCCGGCGTGAAGCCGGCCGCCTCGATCGCGATTCGCATTCCCTGTTCTTGAAAGAGCGGGACACCGAGCGTGCGTTCGAGCACCGGACGCAACTTCGGATGAGGGTAGTCGACCGGTTCGAGCCCGGCGCGCCGCCGCAAAAACGGATGGACCATCTCCCCTTGGATCGGGCCGGGGCGAATGATCGCGACCTGCATCACCAGATCGTAGAAGCAGGCCGGTTTCAGGCGCGGCAGCATCGACTGCTGCGCGCGCGATTCCACTTGGAAGACGCCGATCGAATCGCCGCGCTGCAGCATGTCGTAGGTCGGGCGGTCGTCGGGCGGGATCGCCGCAAGCGAAAGCGGCGCGCGCGCGGGATAGCGCCGCCGGTAGAGCGCGAACGCGTCGCGCAGGAGCGAGAGCATGCCGAGGCCGAGCAAGTCGATCTTGATGAGGCCGAGGTCGGCGAGATCGTCCTTGTCCCACTGCACGATCGTGCGATCGCGCATCGTCGCCCACTCGACCGGCGCAACCTGCACGAGCGGATCGCGCGTGAGCACCATCCCGCCCGAGTGAATCCCCATGTGGCGCGGAAAGCCGTCGACCCGCCGCGCAAGCGCGAGCAACAGCTCACCGGGCGCCCCGCCGATCGGGCTCGGCGGCTGCGGTGCCGGCGCGGGGCGCGGC